>CAJONI010000052.1 GCA_905235995.1 uncultured Bacteroidales bacterium | reverse complement strand
GTACAAGGCCTATGTCCTCCACTTGATTGAATTCATTTTCGACCGGAATTTCTCCGACGACAAGGAACAGATGGTAAACCGCATCAGTCGCGATTTCCTCATCAACGCTGTTCCGTCAATGGGCATGGACTCTGGTAACCGACAGGCCGAGCGTGTCCGTATTGGCAAACGCATCAAGGAACTCCGTGAGGCCCAAAAGATGGAAGCACGTGATCTGGCTCTCCTCACCGGCATTGATGCGGCCAACCTCTCCCGCATCGAGCAGGGCAAGTACTCTACCGGCGTGGACATCCTCTCCCGCATCTGCGTTATCCTGGACGCACATCTGGATCTGATTCCCAACAACGAGAAATAGACTTGTCATGGCTAGTGTGAAGTATCATTATGCTCTTAATGAGCAGAATAGACTCGTATGCATTGACGAGGTAGCGGAGGAAGACAAGCGTACGCATTCCTATCACTGCCTGAGCTGCGGTGCCGGGATGATTCCAAGAATGGGCGAGGTTCGCTCTTGGCATTTTGCTCATCGTGGCGATGACGACCATTGTGGAACAGAGACGTACCTGCACAAATTGGCGAAACTCTTGATTAAAGAGAAGTTTGACCGAGAAGGCCCTTTCGCGGTCGGTTACTACAGAGATGTCAATTGCTCCGATCAAAGCGTCTGTCCTTTTGCCAAACCAGAAGAATGCCATGCCTGGAAGCTGGACACATTTGACCTGAAGCAATTCTATGACACCTGCGTTGAAGAGCAGTCGGTAGATGGCTATATTGCCGACTTGCTGCTCACCAGTTCAGAAAAGCCGGAACGCGAACCGGTTCTTATTGAGATCCAGGCATCGCATAAAAGCAGTCAACAGAAGATTGAATCTGGTCTCCGCATCCTTGAGATACGCATCAAAACAGAAGAAGACATCAAATCATTGCTGTCCTCCCCTATTGTAGAGAATCCAGACGCCCACTTCGGCTATGTCCGAGATGTAGAAACTATTGGATTCGCCAAGTTCTACAACTTCAAGAAGAAAGCATCCACGCCCGAACCCTTGGAGAAGCGAAGTATACAACGATTCTATCTATTCCGCAGCGGAAAGGCATTCGTGACCAATATGGACGAATTCAGATCCTGCAGAGAAGTTCATAAGAAGGATAATGACAAAGCCATCTTCGAGGCAAGCATCGATTGCTTCTATCTGGACTCCCCTTCTCCTTATGAGTTCGGATATATGGCTGCAAGACAAAATGGCATCCAAGTGCGCACATGTCAATTCTGTAAATACTATCGCAGCGGATATGAAGTCGGCTTTGGCCTCGATCCAATCTTCTGCTGCCTCTACAAGAAATACGGCACACCAGAGAACCCTGAGCCACAATACGCCCGCCAATGCCAATACTACCGTGAAGACAAGGAGCAGATGGACGAAGTCAGGCGACTAATGCCACCAATCGTGGTAGCATCAGGCGAATAAAACAAAGCGGTCAAGCCCTCTTCACTACGCTGAAGCTCCGTTCAGAAGGCTTGGTTACGTCCTCCGGGGCACAGAGCGCCCCTCCGAACTTCACTTGTGGCAGCTCCACTGCGATACTCTTCACGCCGCGCCGAGGCGCTCTGGTCAGAGACTCGCGGCCGTTCCGCGCCGCGCTGGTCAGTCCTCCGCCCCCCCCTGGCCCAGGGTTGAGTTGTCTAAAGCCGCCCCTGCATCAAGCGCGGGTGGGATATTGCCTTGAGGACCCTAGCCACCCGCGGCTGATAGCGGGAGGGGCCCGCCGCGAAGCGGTGGGAGGGAGACGAGCGAAGCTCGTCGGTCCTCAAGGCAATGCCCAGAGCGCGGCAGGGGCGGCATCGAGATTCCGGATCAAGCCCGGGGTGACGAAGGAAGGTCAGCCCTGTCGCTTGACATTCACACAAAGCATCGTCAGGTCGTCGCTCGGCTCGGCACCATCCACATGGCGGGCGACAGCATCGTTCATCTGCTCGACCAGTGAGCGGCAGTCCGTGAAAGGCTTCCGTCCGATCTCGGCGAGCATGGCCTCGTTGCCGAACTGTTCGTAATCCGCATTTTCAGCCTCGTTTAGTCCATCGGTATAGAGGAACAACACCCTGCCCCGCACGTCAGGGACCTCCTGGCCCTCGAATTTAAAGCCGGGGATCACACCGATAGCAGTATTGGACTTGCAATTCAGGAAAAATGGCGGAGTACCATCGCCGAGCAGCAGCACGGGAGCATTGTGTCCGCAATTGCAGAATTCGCACCTGCCAGTCCTCAGGTCCGTGCAGGAGAAGAACATGGTCACGAAAAGCAACTCCTCATTCTCCTCAGCCAAGGTATCATTGATCTGCCCGGCTATCTCGACCGGACTCAGCTCCTGACGAGCCAGGATACGGAACATACCACGCGTGACCGCCATGATAAGGCTGGCCGGAATACCTTTCCCGCTTACGTCACCGATACAGATATACAATTTTTCATTCTGGATGAAGCAGTCATAGAGGTCGCCACCCACAGCCTTGGCCGGCGTCATCGAAGCATAGATGTCCACATCAGGACGCGACGGGAAGTCGTGCGGCAGCATGCCCATCTGTATGTTGCGAGCGATCTGAAGCTCCTTTGCCATGCGTTCACGAGTGGCAGTCTCCTCCGTAAGCCTGGTGATATAGCGAGCGAGAGATGACTGCATGATGCGGAACGAACGGTTGAGCACCCCAATCTCATCCTTGCGGTTGGTGGTAGGCAGCGGTTCGTCGAACTTTCCCGAGGCGATGGTCCCGGCCTGGTGCGCCAGGATACGGAGCGGCTCCAGCTGGTTGTTGATAATCCACATGAAGACACCCGATATGATGATCAGGCCCAGCAGGACGATGGCCACCACCACATTCCGAAGGGTGTTGAAACCCAGGAATATATCTTTCTCCGGGCAGACGATTCCGAGACCCCAGCCCGTGCTCTCGATAGTGCAGAAGAACACACAGCTCTTGACGCCGTCGTCAAGCACCATGCGGGTCATGCCCGGTTTCCCTTCGCGAAGAGCTTCCGCAAGTTCAGCCTTCTCCCCCTCCGTCAGGCCGGCATCGTCGTAGATGCTGTGGTAGAAGATGAAGGAAGGATTGGGATGGACAAGGTATGAGCCATCAGCGCTGACCAGCACACAATAGGAGTTCGGATATGGTTTCGTCTGGGAAACCGTCTCTGACAGCCAGGGAAGGTAGATGTCGAGCGAAAGAACCCCGACGAAGGTACTGTCGGCCTTGTAGAGGGGACGGCAATACGACACCAGCCTTTCGGTCAGCATCTCCTCATCGTCAATTCCGCTCTTGTCGTAATAGGGGTCGGTCCATAGGGAACGGCCCTCGTCGCGGGCCAGGGCATACCAGGGCATTTCGAAATAGCGGTAACCGTCGTCCCCCTCCTGCTCCCAGCCTATGCGGCCCGATTGGGTACGGTAGGCGAAAGAGGAGAAATACTTGCCGTACTCCCGGAAGGTATAGGGTTCCATGGAGATCGAACAGCTGGAGACCGAGGGATTGTTCTTCACGATCTCAAGCGAGCAACCGATCAGGGCGTCAGGATCGTCGAGATTCTCCAGGATGACCCACTCCATGTTGTCGGCGCAGAGCTCGACATGTTCAAGTATTTCGTTGATGGCGTATTCGGTGAGCCGCAGGTCTTTCTCCCCGCTGACCGTAGCCTCGCGCCATACCGCCCTGCGCGAATTGTAGAACATGTATCCGAGGGCTGCGTTGAAGAGCAGGGCCGCCCCAAGAACGACCCAGAGGCCGATACGCACTGACAGCGAACGCCAGTAGATTGACAGGGATTTTTTTCTGGAGCTTGTCATGGTCAGTTCACAAGGGTGACGGTATGGCTTCCGCAGCCATACTCATTGCCGGCGATGGTGGCAGTGACGCCAACGGGCAGCAGGACATTCAGGGTCAGGCCGTTGCGCTCCACCACGACAGTCCCGTAGGGAGTCTCTTCACTGACCTTGACCCAGTCCAGGCCTTCAGGGATCTGAGGGGCGATGGTCAGGTGCCGGCAGCCGGGAGCGTCAGGCACGATACCGCCGAGAGCCTCGTAGAACCAGCTCCCTATTCCATTATAACAGTTGTGGAGATGGCTGCGGCCGCCGTCCCATTCCTCCCAGACACCCGTGGCGTCGTTGTCGAGCATGTAGAGATATCCGGGATAGCTGCGTTTCTTGAGCAGGCCGTAGAGCCAGTCGCAGGCACCTGCACGGGTAGCCCACTCGGTGACCACAGGCACACCAACGAGCCCCGTGGCGAGATGACCTCCATAGACGGATTCGGTACGCGACTCCAGGGCCGCAGCCACAGGCCCGCGCAGAGACTCGGGAACCACTCCCACCAGGAGCGGATAGGCCAGGTCGACCTGGCTGCCGGAGGCATAGCCGAAGTCCTCGTTGAGGAAGAAGTTCTGGTGTATCCTTCTGGCGAGAGCATTGTATTTGGCGCGGTATTCAGCCGCATCTTCGGAAAGGCCGAGCATCAGTGCCATCTGCTCCATCTCGAGGAAAGACTGGCAGAGGGCGCAGTTGTTCACCAGAGCGATGGACGCTGGATTGTCGACGTTCACACCTTTCGGAGCCGCCCAGTCGCCCAGATACCAGCCACGGTAGTCCAGGTTGGGCCAGCGGTCCAGCAGACCGTCGACCGTATAGGCCTCTACATAATCGAACCACAGTTTCATGGCCGGATAGCAGCGCTCCACAGGACGCGGATCGCCGTATCTCATCCAGGTACGCCATGGAGCCTGCACGAGGAAGCTGCACCAGTACGGGCCGCCGCCCGCAGTGTAGGGATTCGGGGCGGTGTGCGGAAGCCCGCCGTCAGGCCGCTGTGCGTCGGTCCAGGCCTGGAGCCAGTTGAGATAGAGCGGCGCCACGTTGGCCACGGTCTGCAGGGAAAGCGTGGAGGCATTGCCGTCGCCACCGTAGCCGAGGCGCTCGATGCTGGCGCAATCGACCATATAGCCGTTGAAGGCGAGGTTCTCCATGGTCCACGACACCAGCGCATGGATTCGGTTGAGGTCGGGATCGGACGACTCGAAGGAGCCGGCCCACTCGAAATCCGTGCGCATGCGGCGCGCCCTGACGCTGTCAATGGTCGGGGCAGCGCGAAGGCCGTCGAAGATTATGTATCTGAATACGTGATGGTTGAAGCGCTCCTCGAAGCGGTCGCCACCGGGAAGGCCGGAAGAGATGTAGACATCCTCGCCTTTGGTGGCTGCGAGCAGGGTACCGTCGTCCTGCAGGAAATCCCCGAAGCTGACACGGGTAACGTGGCCCCTGGGGAGCTGTGGAAGCGAGATGTCGGTCATCGCGTTGACTATGCAGCCGAAATCGGCCAGCCAGCGATCGGCGCCCAGAGGCTCGATGCTGCGCGGCAGAAGTATCTCCTGCACACGGCAGGGCTCGCACATCTGGGGCGAGGCGACGATCCCGGATACCTTCACCACGTCGACGGGCCCCCATTCGGGCTCTGCCAAGGATATCTCCTCGCCGCCGAAGCGGTGCGGGGTCCAGGTCCCAAGGTCGCGGCAGCCGCTCCAGGCCCCTTCCCATGAGGCATCTGTCCATACTGCCGGAACAGGATCACCGTCAGGGTAGATGTCCAGTTCGGCCTTCACCAGCGGACCGGCGTAGGAAGCGCCGAAAGTAGAGGGCTTGTACCAACCCGACCCGGCGCGGAAAAGCAGTTCGTTTTCGCCCTGCTGAAGCAATGGCGCGACGTCGTAGGTGACCGTCAGGGCCCTGCGGTCGAGCTGGGAGACAGCCGGGGCCAGCACATCTTCCGATACCTTCAGGCCGTTGACATAGGCCTCGTGGTAGCCCAGGGAATTGACGTGCAGCAAAGCGGCGTCGACGGGCTGTTCGAGCGTGAAGACCTTCCTGAGCAAAGGCTGGCGGCCTTCGCCGGGCACGGCGCCTATATAGTCGCCCTGCAGCTTGTCGCCAGGCAGGACACCCACTCCGAAACGCTGCCAATCGCTCCAGAGGCTAAGCTTGAGATCTGACGACCAGACGCGTACGCGCCAGCGCGCCAGCTGCCTGGATTGGAGGGGCTTTCCGCCGTATGGCACCATCACCTGGTCCGCCGACTCAATGCGGCCGGAGTCCCAGAGGCCGGGCTCGACCTGTATCTCGTAGGCCACCTGCTCCATGGGCTCGGTGGAGTTGATTTTCCAGCTGAAATGCGGCTGGCCGGAGTCGATGGCCAGGGGTTCCACAAGACCTTCGCAGCGAAGGTCATAGACTTCGATGTCCCTGGTACTGCAGGCAAGGGCCGCCAGCAGGACCAGGCAGGCGAAAAGCGATTTTCTCATGCGTTATTTCCGGTTCGGCTTGTAATGGCCTTCAGCCGCCTTCATCAGGCGGTCGGGATAGTTGGATATGATGGCATCTACCTTCAGGTCGATGAGCCGTTGCATCTCTTCGGGATCGTCCACGGTCCAGGTGACCACCTTCATGCCGTCGGCACGGGCGCGCGCGAGAAGCTCTGCGTCAACGTTCTCGTGGGGCGGGCTGAGCCACTCGGGCTTGAAATCCAGGACCGACATGTACTCGTCGTAGTCGGTCTCCCAGCCTTCCACGAGATAGGAAAGGATGTGCCCGGGATACTTCTCGTTGATGTAGTTGAGCGCGCGCTCGTCAAAGCACTGGATGATGAGCCTGTCGCCCAGTCCGCGGGCGTCGAGCATCTCCATGCAGAGGTCGGTGAACTCGCGGTATTCGGGCCAGTGCACGCCTTCGATGCCCTCGTCATAGTCGGGGTCGCTCTTGATCTCGATGTTGTATTTCATCGGGGCGAGGCCCTTCTCCCTGGTATAGGCTTCAACGGCGTCGATCACTTCCGCGGCCAGGGGCTTGTGGACGGGAATGCATTTCTTCTCGGGCCAGTCGGGATTGGGCTTCAGGCCCACGTCGTATTTCACCACTTCTTCATAGGGCATGAGCCAGAGGTATTCCTTGGGATCGCCGGAGCTCACGTAGCTGCCGTCCGGGCGCGTAGCATAGCGCGGGTGGAAATATTTGTCGTGCGAGAGGATGACCTGCCTGTCCTGGGTGACGCAGAGGTCCATCTCCAGAGTGTTCACACCGAGGTCGACGGCGTTGAGCATGGCTTCGAGGGATTCCTCGGGATAGAGGCCCATGCCTCCGCGGTGCGCCTGCACGTCGACTATGTATTCGTCCTTGGAGCAGGAAACCAGCAGCACGGCAGCAGCCGTCAGAAGGATAAGAGACTTTTTCATATATTCCGCAAAAAGTAATTATAACTCAAAGATAGCATTTTTTCTCCGCCTTTTCGCCACAATAAAAATACGTCATACCATGGCCGAGGCCGCAGGAAACAGATATCTTGATACAAATTAAACACTTATGGGTATTTGTAACATCGTTGTTACAAAGTTGGACTATAGTTCCTTGAGCTTTATATTGCGGAAAAACACCTGGAAACCGTGGTCCTGGAGGAGGATGAAGCCGTCGGGCGAGTTGCCGAAGCCGGGCCAGTCCCTGTACTTGCTGTAGGCCACGAGCGCGTTCCACATCTGGTTGTCACGCTCATATTCCAGGAGCTTGTGACCGTTGAGCCAGTGCTCCACATGTTTCCCTTTCACCACGATCACGGCCGTGCTCCAGCCGTCGATCGTGTTGTCCCTTTCCCAGCTGCCGTGCTCGGCAGGAATCAGGTCGTAGAGAGAGCCGAGGGTACGGTTGCCCTTCACACCCAGTTTCGCGTCGGGATGGTGCTCGTCGTCCAGCAGCTGGAACTCGCAGCCTATGGCCGAGCCCTGGCCTTTGTTCATGAACGGGTCGACGAAATACTTGATTCCGCTGTTGGCCCCTTCGGTGAGCTTGAAGTCCACCTTCAGGATGAAGTCGCGGAATTTGCGGGTGGTGATGATGTCGCCACCGTTGGCGCTCTCGCCCCCGTCGCCGGCATGCACCCAGAGCACTCCGTCCTCGATGCTCCAGCCCTCATGCGGGAACCTGCCACGCATGGCCGGGCGTGCGCTCTGCCAGCCTTCGGCGGTCACGCCGTCGAAGAGCAACTGCCAGCCGTCGGCCAGTTCAGCCTCCGAGAGCGTATTGGCCACGTTGTTGATTTCCGGGGCCGGCGTCGGCGTGCGGTACTTCTGCACGTCCTGAGTGAGGATGCGTATGTTCTTCCAGCAGACGCGCGAACCGAGCATGTCCTCGCCCACGGCGTGGACCTGCAGGGCGATGAAGCCCGCAGCGTCGGCATCGTCGAGCAGGTTGGCGCAGGGGATGCCGTTGACCCAGGTGCGGATGCTGTTGCCTACGCACTCGATGCGGGCGCTGTTCCAGCCATCATGGTAGGCGACCCTTGCCGGTTCATTGGCCGTCATGCGGTAGAGCCACATGCGCCTGGCCTCGTCGTAGATGCCGCCGGTCCAGGCCCTGGGCGCCGGATCGATCTCGAACTGGTAGCCGTAGACCACTCCCCTCTCGTCGTCCTTATGGCTGCGGAGCTGGACGCCGGAGTTGATGCCTTCGGTCATGAAGTCGAATTCGAGGATGAAATCGCCGAAGTCCCTGCGGGTGGCGAGGAAGGAGTTCCGGCGGGTGTCGCTGGCGATGCCGACGATCATGCCGTCGCGCGCCTCGTAGCGGGCGCCGCCGGCCACCTGCTTCCATCCCTTGAGGTTCTTGCCGTTGAAGAGAGGTTCCCATTGCTGGGCCTGGGCTGCCGTGACTGCCAGCAGCGCAGCTGCGATCAATAATATCTTTTTCATAGCGTATAGAATTCTTCCCAGCCCCGGCGCGGCGGAATGCCGACCAGGAGGCTGTTGGCGAACGGGTCGCCGACTATTGTCTTCGTGCTGCGGTCGAAGGTGAGCTTGCGGCCTGTGCGTATGGCCACCACTCCCAGGGCGAAGCACTGGCACATGGGGCCGAACACCTCGAAGGGCGAGCGGGTCTTCTCCAGGCCCTGGCAGGCCAGGAGGAAATTGGCGAAATGGTTGCTCGGGCAGTCTTCCGTCTTGGGAAGCATGGGCTCCAGCTCCCTGGCCTTCTCCTCGGGAATGATGCGCATGGGCGATCCATGGCTGCCTCCGCGGAAGATCAGGTCCTTGCTGTAGATGATCTTGCCCGGGTCCAGGGCCGTGGGAACCGCCATCCCGTCGACGTTGGTCGTCGGAACGTCGGCCGCGTTGCCGGTAGTGGGGCCATAGCCCGCGGGCAGCGGCGGGAAGTTCTTCTGGCCGTCATACCAGGTTAGTTCCACCGGAGGCATGCCGGGACGGGCCGGGAACTGGAAGCGCAGGGTCGTCTCCATGGGGAAGAAGAAATCGTTGGCTGCGGTGAGCTTTAGAGGCTCCACCTCGTAGGGCAGGCCGAGGTCGAGGAACTGGTGGCAGGTGTCGATGATGTGGGCAGGCCAGTCGCCTATGGCGCCCATGCCGAAGTCGAACCAGCCGCGCCAGTTGCCGTTGTGGTATTTCTCGTTGTAGTCGTGCCACTGGGCGGTGCCGAGCCAGGTGTCCCAGTCCATGCCCGGGGGCACGGGCTGCGCTTCGGGGAAGCGGTGGATTCGGGGGTCGTAGGGATGCCAGCGCCTCCAGCCGTTGAAATGGGCGGTGATCGCGTAGACGTCCTTGATGATGCCGGCTTCCTGCCAGGCCTTGAACTGGGTGTAGTTCTCTTCGGAGTGGCCCTGGTTGCCCACCTGCGTAGCCAGTTCAGGATGCCGGCGGGCGGCGTCCATCAGAAGCTCGCATTCGTAGAAGGTGCGGGCCATGGGTTTCTCCACGTACACGTGCTTGCCGCAGTGCAGGGCCAGCATGGCCACTGCGAAGTGCGCGAAGTCGGGAATGGCGATGCAAACGGCGTCGAAATGGCTGCCGTATTCGTCGAAGAGTTTCCTGAAGTCCTTGAACAGCCTTGCCTTGGGGAACCTGGCAATGGTCTCCCGGGCGCCTTCGCTCTCCGGGTCAACGTCGCAGAGGGCCACGAACTCGCAGAGTCCGGTCTTCTGGAAATCGTCGATGATCTGGGCGCCGCGGTTGGCGATGCCCACGGCCGCCATGCGGACTTTCTGGCCGGCCTTCGGCTTCATGGGGGCAGCGGTACGTTCCGCAGCGTCCAGCAGCGTGCCGCTTCCCGCGGCAGCTGCAAGAAAGGCCGTGCTCTTGATGAAGGTTCTACGTTTCATATGACATGTTTATTATCAGCGTGAGAGGCGGAAACGATAGCCGTGGTCACGGCCTGGAGCAATCCTGTACTGCTCGAGGGTGCCGGGGCCGCAACTGCCGTTGCCCAGGCCCTGGAACTTGCAGTCGAGGTTGAGCACCACTTCGGGCAGATGGACATGGGGCAGGTCGTTCATATACTTGATGTTGAACAGATCTTCGTCGGTATAGTGCAGCGCGGAGAAGCTCAGGGGGTCTTCCGCGGTGATCCTGAGGGTCCTGCCATCAGCGTCGGAGAACACTATCCAGCGGGTGTCGGTACGTCCGCCCATGGTCTGGGTGCGGACGTAAGGCTCTTCCATGCCGTCCACCGTGCCGGAATAGATGCCGAGGAATGCGGCGTCGCGGCGGTCCACGTAGTTTTCCATGGGGCCGCGTCCATACCAGCTCACATTCTCATAGGCGGGATTAAGGCGCCACTGCAGGCCAAGGCGCGGCAGGGAGAATTCTTCCCTGGCGCTGAAGCATGCCGCCACATCCATGAATCCTGCTGGAGAGATGAAATACTCTATGGTATAAGGCACCTTCTGGCCGCTCTGCACCGCTTCGCGCTTCTCGGTCACGCGGAGCACGCCGTCCTTCACCGCATGCACGAAGTCCAGCAGGCGGTCGTTGTTGCCGGTGGTCTCGAAATCGTCGCCGAAGATGAAGCGGGCGCTGTCGTTGCTGATGTAGCGGTAGCCGTTGAACACGGGGCCGCCCTGGCGGTGCAGCATCTCCTCGCCGTCCAGGCAGAAGCTCTGCAGGCGTCCCGTGGCCTTGTCGAACTTCACCGCGATGCGGTCGTTGCAGGCGCGCAGATAGCGGTTCTCCTCCACGAACAGCTTCAGCGGAGCCGCGCCGGAAGCATCCACGACGGGAAGGCTCCGGGAAGCACGCTCCTGAAGGATGAACTCCGCCGCAGCCACTTCGTGTCCGGCCTCGGCCCAACGGGTATCCTCCCGGAGATACAGGCGTACCTGCAGGGTGCAGTCGCCCTCGCCGTACATGCTTCCGTCGACCGGCAGGCTCACGCGTACGCTTTCCCAGGGCTTGGCTTCAGGCACCGGAAGGCGTCCTCCCGCCACGGGTTCGCCGTCGCGCAGCAGTTCATATCCCAACTGGAACTCGTCGAGATTGCAGGAGTTATAGCGGTTCTCCAGCTCCAGCACCCCGTTTTCGGTAAGGCGGAACTTCACGTACTGGTAGACGGCCTTGACCTCCTGGAGCTTTGGGGTTATGCGGCGGTCGGCCGTGATTATGCCGTTGCAGCAGAAGTCGTTGTCGTTGGGCACGTCGCCGAAGGAGCCGCCGAAATACAGCTTGCCGTCATCGGCTCCCGGCATCGCCAGGGCCTGGTCGACCCAGTCCCAGATGCAGGCTCCGATCATACGTTCCGACCTGTTCTCGATATAGTCCCAGTACTCGGCAAGGTTTCCTATGGCATTGCCCATCGCGTGGGCGTATTCGCAGAGGAAATATGGCTTGGGGGAGCCGTCCCGGTCGCGGGCCGCCATGGTTTCGAGCGAAGGATACATCTGCGAGTCGACGTCGGCCACTTCGTTCTGGCCCTCGTAGTGTATGGGGCGGGAGTCGAGGGCCCTGACAGCGTCCCTCTCGGCCACGATGTTGCAGCCCTTCCCGGACTCGTTGCCCAGCGACCAGAAGATCACCGAAGGGTGCAGCCTGTCGCGCCTCACCATCCTCACGGCCCTGTCCACATAGGCGTCCTTCCAGGAAGGATTGTCGGAAAGGGAGTGGTTGCCGTGGCATTCCTGGTCGGCCTCGTCCACGATGTAGAGGCCGTAGTAGTCGTACATGGCATACATCTTCGGGTCGTTGGGATAGTGGGAGGTGCGCACGGTGTTGATGTTGTGGCGCTTCATCAGCAGGATGTCCTCCATCATGCTGGAGACCGGGACAGCCTTGCCGTACACGGGATGTATGTCGTGCCTGTCGGTGCCCTTGAGATAGGTTAGCACTCCGTTGACATAGAGCTTGTTGTTACGGAACTCCACCTTGCGGAAGCCATGCTTGAAGAAGGTGCATTCCTGCAGTCTGCCGGCCTTGTCGTAGACGGAGATGCGAGCGGTGTAGAGATATGGCTTGTCGGCGCTCCACAGATGCGGCGACTTGACCGTGATCTCGGCGCCCTCCCCCACCTTCGCTCCGTCCTCGTCGTAGAGGGCCACCACCGCCCGGCCGGAAGTGCTGACCTTCGTCCGCAGCATGGCGGAGGAGAAGTCGTCGGCGAAGAGGCTCGAAGCCACGATGTCCTCCACATGGTCCTTTGGCCGGGCCATCAGGTAGACGTCGCGATGGATGCCGGCCAGGCGGAACATGTCCTGGTCCTCGAGGTATGAACCGTCGCTGTATTTGTAGACTTCCACCGCTATGGTGTTCCTGCCCTTGCGGACGTATTTCGTGATGTTGAACTCCGCATCGTTGTTGGACCCCTGGCTGTAGCCCACCTTCTTCCCGTTGACCCACAGGTAGAAAGCCGAATAGACGCCGTCGAAATGGATGAAGACTTCCTTCCCCGCCCAGTCGGAAGGGAGGGTGAAATCGCGGCGGAAGGAGCCCGTGGGGTTGGGTTCCTTCTCCATGGTATAGCCACGCTGCGCCTGGATGAAGGGCGGATTGTTGAGGAAGGGGTATGTGACATTGGTATAGAGAGGAGTGCCGTAGCCTTGCATCTCCCAGCAGGAAGGCACGTCGATCTCCGCCCAGGCGCTCACGTCGAAACCTGTCCTGTAGAAAGCCACGGGACGCTCTGCGGGGTCCTTCACCCAGTTGAACTTCCACTTCCCGTTGAGGAGCATGTGGCGGCTTGAGGCGGTGCGCTCCCAGGGGTGGGCGTATGCCGCATCGGCAGCCATCTCTTCTTCAGAGGCATACGGGATGAGGGTCGGGTGTCCGGGCTCCTTGTTCACGGCGAAGACGTGCTCGTTCTCCCAGTCGTTCTTCGACGAGGTTTTGGGGACAATGAATGCGACCCGGACCGAGGATTCGCGTATGGACCATTGCTGGCCGGGCTTCGACGCGTCGGCCGTCTCCTGCCATATCATCCCGTCGCGGACGGCAAGGGCCATGCCGGAAGATTCGCTGACGAAGCTGTAGTTCCCGCCGCCCGTCTTCTTCAGATGCCATTGCTGGTTGCGGTTGGAGATTTCGTCGTTCCACTGCAGCGCAGGGTGTTCGCCGTCGCCGTCGTTGTCGAGGGCCAGGAAGGAAAAACCGTTGACCAGCTGGTAGAGGTCGCCGCCCAGCGACTTGAGCTGCCATGCCCGCGAGGGAGTCTCCGGCGCGCCTGGAGCCGAAAGGAAGATCCTGCTGTCCAGGCTGAGGTTTTCCCTTACCTCCAGTATTCCGCCGGAAGCCGATGATACCGTATATGTCTTGCCCGGAGCGAAGGATTGTGCCAGGCAGGCAAATGGAATCGTCAGGGCCAGAAGAAACAGGCAGGTCTTTTTCATGGGAATAGCGGTGAATCTGTCTTTCAAAAATACGAAATAATCGCTAAATTTGCAATAAGTCAGAGTAATTGAAAATACAGCATACCATGAAAACACTGAATCATTTCCTTTCCTGCATTGCCCTGCTGGCACTGCTGGTTTCATGCGGCAAGACTGAGGGCCAGTGGAAACTGGTCTGGGAGGAAGACTTCGCCGGAGAGACCATCGACGAATCCGTTTGGACCCGCGTAGACAAGGGCGGCGCCGACTGGAACGACATGATGTCGCTCCGCGAGGACCTGGCCTTCGTCGAAAACGGGCAGCTGGTCCTTCTTGGCAAAATCGGCGAATCGGGCGACGCCACGCCCTTCGTCACCGGAGGCGTAAAGAGCAGCGGCAAGAAGTCCTTCCGCGGCCCGGTACGCATGGAGATCAAGGCCAGGTTCAACTGTGTCAACGGCTTCTGGCCCGCACTCTGGCTTTTGCCCGACACTCCCTTCGCTCCCGGCGACTATGCCGAGATCGACATCATGGAGCATCTGAACTCCGATGATTTTGCCTACCAGACGGTCCATTCCCGCTTCACCCGCAACGGCGCGGTGGAACCTCCCAAGTATGCAACCTTCGAGATAGACCGCGAGGGCTGGAACGTATACGCCACCGAGATCCATCGCGACAGCATCTGCATGTTCATCAACGGCGTGAAGACTCTCACCTACCCCAGGGTCGAGGGGCTCGAGCTCCAGTTCCCCTGGTTCGACTATCCCTACTTCTTCATCCTTTCCAACCAGCTGGGCGGCGGCTGGGTGGGCCCGGTCGACAATCCCGGACAGCTTCCTTCGGAGCTGCGCGTCGACTGGATCAGGGTCTATGAGTCCACATGTCCGGAAGAACCCGCGGCCGAGGGACAGGACCTTCTCTCCGGCGACGACCTTTCCGGATGGAAAGTCGTCCTGAAAGAAGACGAGCCGGCCGAAGGACCGACATTCAGCCTCTCCGACGGAATCCTCCAGATCAGCGGCCAGCCTTTCGGCTACATCCGTACCGAAGAGAAGTTCAGCGACTATGTCCTGCAGCTGGAATGGCGCTGGGCCGGCAGCGAGGGCGTCGACGGCGGCATCTTCAACTACCTGCAGGAAGGCGACAAGGTGTGGCCGCAGGGCGTACAGCTCCAGATGACCCCGAAGGACATGGGCGTGCTGATGGGCGGCATCCCTCTCGAAGGCGTCGAAGGCCCATTCTACCGCAAGCCCCGTATCGTGGAAGAGAGTCCTGAGAAGCCTGTGGGAGAATGGAACAGGATGGTGTTCTTCTGCAAGGACGGCCACATCAGCGCCTGGCTCAACGGAGTGCTCGTGAACCTCGCAGTCAGCGAGGCGACCGAGGGCTATATCGGATTCCAGTCTGAAGGAGGCCCCATGGAATTCAGGAACGTGATCATCTATAAAAAATAAGGCATGCAGCAGCTTGACGGCGGCAGGAAATCCGTGTCGCTCTTTCAGAAATGGACCGACATCAGCCTGGTCCTGCGCATACTCACAGGCCTGGTGATAGGTGCGGCCCTGGGGCTCCTGCTACCGGGATGGAAATGGATAGGCCTCTTCGGCAACGTCTTCGTCAGCGCCCTCAAGGCAGTGGCGCCGGTGCTGGTGGCCGTCCTGGTGATGGCCTCCATCGCCAAGGCCCACGACGGCCTGGGTTCCCGCTTCCGCACGGTCATTCTCCTTTACCTCGTCAGCACCCTCGCCGCTGCCCTTGTCGCATACATTGGCAGCACCCTGTTCCCGGTAAACCTCGAACTGCAGGATGCTGCGCAGGGAAGCGCTCCCAGCGACCTGAAGGAAGTCTTCAAGAACCTGGTGACCAACATGGTCGCAAATCCTCTGGCCTCGATTACCTCTGCCAATTACCTGGGCATACTTTTCTGGTCCATCCTGGCCGGCTTCGCGCTTAAGATGGTCGCCTCCCAGGAGACCATCAGTGTGGTATCCGATTTCTCCGACGTGATCTCGCTCATAGTGAAGTGGATAATCCAGTTCGCCCCGTTCGGCATCATGGGCCTGGTGTTCTCCGCTGTCGCGGAGAGCGGCCTGGGCATCTTCACAACCTACGGCCAGCTCATACTCATGCTGGTGGGCTGCATGCTATTCAATACGCTGATACTCAACCCTCTTTGGTCATTCATCGCAACCCGTAGAAACCCCTATCCCCTGCTCTGGGCCTGCCTTAAGGAAAGCGGCGTGAACGCCTTCTTCACGCGCTCCTCGGCGGCCAACATCCCCATCAACATGGCCCTATGCGAGAAGCTGGGACTGGACAAGGATTTCTATTCGGTCAGCATCCCACTGGGCGCGACCATCAACATGAACGGGGCTGCCGTCACCATAACCGTGATGACCATGGCCGTGGCCCATACCCTGGGCGTGGAGGTTGGTTTCGCCACCGCCCTGCCCCTTTGCGTCATTGCGACCCTGGGCGCCTGCGGAGCATCGGGAGTGGCAGGAGGGTCACTCCTGCTCATCCCGATGGCCTGCTCCTTCCTGGGCATAGGCAACGACTTAGCGATGCAGGCCGTGGCCGTGGGCTTCATTATCAGCGTAGTGCAGGACTCCGTGGAGACAGCGCTCAACTCCAGCGGCGACGCTTTCTTCACCGCCACCGCCGAGTACCGCGACCGTAAGAATCAAAGCAACTCCCAGTCCTCTTCCAGGCAGCTCACGTGATGCTCCGTGATGCCTTTCTCGTCCATCCAGCGCCGGGTGTCCAGCGTTTTGAGCCAGGTATTCTCCCCCGGCTCCCATACCCAGGAAGGAGTGGGCCACAGGCACACGCGGAAGTTGATGGTCTTGTAGAACTCCTCCGACACGCCGCTCTGCCCGTGGTGGGCCATCTGCAGGTAGTCACAGTCCAGGTACTCGCGGCATTCGCGTAGTGCCGCTTCGCCGCATTCCTCCTCGGCGTCCCCCAGGAAAACTACGCTCTTCACATCGTCCCATACCCGGATGATGATGGACTGGTTGTTGAAGTGGCCGCTCCTGAATGACGGATGGTCCACGGTTAGTACCATGATACCAATACCGTCTATATCAAAGCGTTGCATGGGCCGGTGCAGGTTGATGATGTCGGTACGCTCTGTGGTATTGTCCAGCACCCGGTAATAGCCGCGGGCATTGTCTCCGCTTTGCGGTTCGTTGTCCAGGAAAGCGTCCGGCAGGCGGGAATGGATCACCTTGTCAATGGTAATGCCCTGCGGGTCATCCAGAATGGTGGCAAGGGCCTCCATATGGTCCTCATGCGGGTGGGAAATGAACCAGAGATCCACGTGATTGCCCGCTTCGGAGAGTTTCTTCCTCAGTTTGGGCGCATCGGAAGCAAAGCCACCGTCCATCATGATCACCTTTCCGCCGGAGGTCTTCAGGAGATAGGAATTGCCTATGGTATTGGTTGCCGACGAAATCTGCATCAGGGAGAAATGCCCTGTCTTCCTGGGTCCATACAATTCTTCGTCCTTCTTGCCCCAGAAACCGGTCTTGGGTGTGCAGCCTGCGAGGGCAAGGCCTGCGGCGGCCACCCCTGACACTTTTATAAAATCTCTGCGTCTCATTATGCTTTGAAATGTGATTTATGCTATTCGTAATATGCTTTCAGTGCGGCGATGTCTTCGTCCGACAGCACATCGGCCGTGAGGAGGAACTCGTCGAGCTGGGCCGCGAGTTTGTACTTGTACTGACCTCTGCCGTCCTGGCCGATGTTCAGCGGAAGTGCATCGAAGGACACGGTCTGCAGGGAGGCGGGGATACCGTCCTCGGCCTGCATTTCAAAGTCCTCATAGATGCGGACCACATTCGCGCTGCGGTCCACCACCAGTATCACATGCATCCAACCCTCCTTGTAATCGTGCGGAAGGGAGGCAGTCACGTCCATCCTCGAGCTGGCGCCGTTCCCGGCGTTGAACTTGATGTCACCATCCCGGAGTGACAGCACGAAACCGTTGTTGAGGCCAGAATCCCAGTTCTTGTTGGAAAGGATGGCCGGATCGTCGGACACCCCGCCGGTCTTCATCCAGAAGGCGGCTGAGAACGAGCCCTTCCCCACTTCCACATCCTTAAGGGTCACATAGGCGTCGTCGAAAGCGGCACCCCGGCCGAAATAAGCGTCGTAGTAGTAAATCTTTCCCGTCATGGCAGTTTCCACCTTCCCGGAAGCATCGGCTTCGCTCCCGTCCAAAGGGAGATAGGCCAGCAGCTCATGTCCATCCAGCAGAGCCTGCAAACGGGCGAGATCGGGCGTAGGGACCGTTTCGTGCTTGCGATACTCGGAAACAGGCAGTTCCACCACCTTCCGCTCCCCGGCCTCGACGCCCAGGAAAACGCCCGTTGGCACATGTCCGGTCCAGGTTTCAGGATATTCCAGCCCCAGGGCGTAAGCCGCGATGGCAGCAATATCGCGGTTCTCGGCATCCAGGATGCCGGTTTCACCATCAACGGTCTTTCCGGCCACTCCCATGAAAATGTCCAGTTCGGCCTGGGTATCACCGCCATGGCTGCCACCGGGCGTGCCGCCGTGGTCCGTGCACACGATGAAAAGGGTTTCGTCCAACAATCCACGGTCCTTCAGTTTATCATAAATACGGCCTATATATCCGTCAACTGTCGACAGAGCCTTAAGATGCTGTGCAGAGCCGTATCCGCTTCCATGGCCGGCCCCGTCCACCGAGTCAAACTGCATGAACAGTAGCGTCGGAGCATGCGTGTCCAGATAGGTGACAGCCTTCGTCGTTACTGACGGATCGTCACCAGTACCTTCCACGACGCCGAGATCAATCTCGATGATTCCGTAATTGATTGGATTCCAATTACAGAAAGAAGCAAGTTCAGCGTCGGGCCAGGCTTCACGTACCAGCCGGAAGATGGACGGATAAGGACTGTTCTGCGGGTATGGACGACTTGCGACGATTCCATTGGTAAGTCCGTGGAACTCCGGCAGCACGCCGTGAAGGATGGAACCCCAGTTCTGCGCGCTGATGGTGGGTTTCTGGGCCTGGGCCTTGTAGGTGAAGGCTCCTCCCTTGAAAATCTCGTCACAGCAGGGCGTATCAGTATCCTTGAAAAAGGCGCCGCCGCCGTCGACCCCCAAAATCACCACATGCTTGTACGCTCCTTTCGACTCAGGGATAGGCACCACGGGCTTCGCTTCCTGAACCAGATGGATATCCCTTGCCTGAGAACCCGACAGCACGCGATAATCTGCGCTGCGACTGCTCCCTGTCAGGTTTTCCTGCAACCTGAAAGAGATGATATTCCCTACTGACCCCTGCATCCTTGAAGGGGTGATCCAATCATACGAATCGGCCGGGGAAAGAGTCCAGTCTCCTCCGGAAACAACCATCGTGACCCACGAAGTGGCCTGATAACCAAGCGTCGCACCCTCCTCCAAGAGCCGCAGCTCCGGCTCCTTCTCGGTGCAGGCCACCAACGATACAATAGACAGCAGCAGCAGGATTCTTTTCATCGCGAACTATCTGAAATGTATCACCTGGGCATCGCCGGTGTAGGTGGCGCCGACAGTGTACTGGATGGCAGTAGGAGAAAAACGCTCCTCGAAGAAGCGGTGCATGTGGCCGCATAGGATGCCCTTCAGGAGCGGCTGCCCACGGAGCCATTCGATGAAGCGGAGCGTGGGCTCGTCGGCCCGCTGCTGCACCTTCCGGTAGCGCCACTCCTCCCCGGCCGGATAGGTAACGCCGGGTTCGTAGGTTTCAGTGAGCTCCAGGGGTACGCCGGCAAGATATGCGCAGCGGTTGTCCATCCTCTCCATTTCGTCTTTGTAGTACTCGGGCGTGTAGATTGGAACGTGGATCAGGAGGATGACGGGCAGGCCCTTGGCTATCTCGGCCTTCATGAGTTCCAGCTGCTGCTCAGTGAAGTTATAATACACGTCGTCCACTGCCACGAAGTTGACGCCGTTGATTATGCGGCTGGCAAAGTACAGGTCGTTGGGGAACGCGCCGCGGACGGCATCGTAACTGCCGGCCTTGTAGGCCTCATCTTCCCTGGCCTCGCCTACGTACCGTGAGAATTCATGGTTTCCGGCACATACGAACCAGTCCCCTTCCATCATATGCTTCGCGTCGCCGTCAAGGTTGGCTTCCGACACGAAGTCGTGCATGTCGCCCGTGTGCATCAGATACATCCCGTTTTCGCGGGCGATGCGGATGGCTTCGTCAAGGTAGTGCTCTCCGGCATTCATCCAGGTGCTGCGGGAGGCGGCCAGCATGATCTTCTTCTCATCGTCACGGCTGTCGGCCCTGGAGAGGTGGGTGTCTGAGACATGCATCACGTCGAAGGGCTCGGTGGCCCCAGCCTCGATGGTTATTTCCTTGATATACAGAGGGGCGAACGGCTCCACATTACGGGAGATGCGCGCAGGGTATTGAGGCCACTCCTTCACCAGAGGGCCTTCCGCAGATCCTTTGTCGGTCGAGCAGCCGCCCAGTGCTATTCCCGCCGCAGCCACTCCTGACACTTTGATAAAATCTCTTCGCTTCATAACTTAATTCTAAAAACGGATAAAACCGAGTGTGATACTGTCGCCTTCAGGAAGAATGCGGAACACCTCGCCGCTCCCCTCGCCCCGCAGGTCCTCAAAGCGGCCTTTTCCCAGTGCAAGCCCGTAATCCATGCCAAGATAATGGGCTTTCAGTTGTTTTTCAGCCACATCCGTAAAAGGCAGCTCCGTACCTGGATTCACTTTCAGCTCCAGGCACCATCCGCCCACCAGCCCTATCGACGATATCTCGATGCCGTCTTCGGTGAAGCTGAGGACAAAGCGTCCGTTGCCGTCGATGGAAAGCCATTCCACTTTCTGCTTTCCTTCCTCCGGGATGAAGACGGACTCCCCGCCTTTGAACTCCGGCGTCACGAAAAACAGTCCGGCCATATTCTCTACCGTGCTCCAGAGGCAGCCGTCCACCAGAGGCAGGGTCTCGTAATGGAAAACAGGCAGAGTGTCCGGGGTGTCCAGATATGGGCTGCGCAGCCGCTCGTCAAAGAGATGCAGGTCCCGGACCTTCAGACGCGGGCCTTCCCAGAGGAGGTTGGCACGGTAGTTCCGGCAGTTGAACCAGAAGGTCTTCCGCTCCTTCCCCTGATGGTCTTCCGAGGCTACGACGGAGGTGGGAGGCGTAACAGGATACTGTTCCTTGAACCAGCGGCCCGTCTCGGAGAGGGTTTCAATCCGTACCTTGCCTTCGGCCTTCAACTCCGCCAGGCGCGCAGTCTGGTACACGAAGCCCTCGGCGAATCCGGCCCAGGTGAAGGAGTTCTCCTGGCCGATCTGCACATAGTCATAGCCCAGGTGCGGCTCCGTGGTGAACATCTTGAAGTACCAGTCTATCCACTCCGGCTGGCCGCCGTAATTGCCATACACCGGCTCCATGGTGGCCACGCTTTGGACCGCGCCACCCACACCGGCCTCATACTGGTCCAGAGGGTCGCTTCCCAGCATACGGAAAACAGGAAGGGCGATAGCCCCTTTCTCAGTCTGGGCAGGCATATAGGCATTCTCCCTGCTGGGGTAGTAGCCACCGTTCCAGTAGCCTCCCCAGAGGGTATATCCGTCAGTCCCCACCTGGTCCCTGCAGTTGCAGGAAGCCTCTATGCCGTATCTGTCCGCCAGATATGCCAGCGTTCCGGCCTCTATGAACCAGGAGCCCACCGACTTGGGATATACTCCGAAAATCTCCTTGAAGCGCTCCATGTAGACATCCACAAGGTGCTCCCGCTCGGCTGGTGTATAGCCCACTGAGAAGCCCACGTTGGCGTACCAGTCCCAGGGGTAGCGGCCCCGCCAGGTGTACCCTGCATCTTCCACGTGCGGCTGGGTAATTTCCCACCAGGCGCCCACCTCGCAACCGCGTGCCATCTCTTCCTTCATCAGAGCCTGGTAGCTTGTGTCGATAAGGGCATCATACTGAAGAAGGTAGGTACCCACCAGACCCTTGCTCCTGAGGTCCTCCGCCTGCGAGCGCACGGTCTCGTAGAGCACCTTTTCGGTAATCTCATCGTCCCGGGGCTCGGTGTAGCGGATGAAATTGATGATGTTCACTATGCGGGGGCTCTGCGTGCAGGCCTTGAAATCGTATTTGCTCAGGGCCTTCACATAGCGCTCGGGGACGGCGATGGCGGTGCCGTGGCTGATGCCTTCCGGAACGCTGATCCGGTCGGTGGCGTCCTCCCAGGTACAGCCTCCGTCGTGGCTGAGCGCAGCGCCATATTTGTGTTTCCGGAACTGGTCAAAATAGACCAGTATATCGTCGCCGATGGGAATCAGGGTAGGCCCTTCGGCCCATTCCTCCCCGCTGATGGGAGCCGACACTTCCGTGGGGAAACCGTCGGCCATCTTTCTCGAGCGCGTCAGCCGGATGTTCTTCTCCGGCGGGTTGAGGTTCTCGTTCTTGAGGGCCATCAGAAGCTCCCCGGTCTTGGGAACCCGCATCACGCATGCGTCGATCACGTTGAAGGACGGATTGAAGTAAAGCCTTGTAGGAGAGAAGGTTTCAAAATCACGCGTGGTGGTGCAGTAGAGGCGGTGGTTGTACTGGTCTTCGCTGATGCTGCCATCCGTCGACACTTCCGGATTGCCCGGAACGGTGGAGGCCCAGAAGATGTAGAAGAGGTCTTCGGAAGCCTCGTAGAAGAGCTCCGGCGCCCAGGTGTTCCGGGTCGAAGGAAACATCTCCATCACGGGAATGATCTTCTGCTCGCTCCAGTGGATCAGGTCCTTCGAACAGGCATAGCCTATGCTTTGGGCGTTCCAGCTGATGGTCCAGACAAGATGGAAGGTACCGTCGGGGCCCTGGCATATGCTGGGGTCGCGCATGATCCTGTCTTTCCCCACGATGGGCTTCATGATGGGCTCGCCGTCGTTCACGGCCGTCCAGTCGTAGCCGTCCCAGCTGTAGGCTACGAACAGGCCCGCATCCTGGCGGGAATTGTCGAAATAGGTGAAGACATAGGCCTGTTTCTCCTTACTACAGGAAAGCAGGAGGCCCAGGCAAAGTGCGAAAACCAGTAATCGTTTCATATTAAATCAGTTATTTTTCAAGACGGATGTCAGAAGACGAAGCCCCGACGAAGATTTCAGGGAGGCATTCCAGAGTATCGCAGGCAATGGCTTCCCTAAGGACGGGGGCGACATGGCGGGCATATCTAAGCATGCCGAGGTCGGTGAGATGGACGCCGTCGACGAAGGATTCTCCGTCGTCGCCCGTCATTCCCTCCGCGCCTACGTAGAACAGGTTCCTGTAGCCGGAGGCAAGAAGTTTGGCATAGACTTCCCGCAGGGCCGCGTTGTTGGATTCGACTCCTTCACGGACGGACTTGTCGACTATGGAATGGGGAAAGATGGGGTCTTCCACGAAGACGACAGACACCCCTGGATGCGCTCTCCGGAGTATGTCGACGAAGGCTTTGGTCCGCTCCCTGATCATAGGAGGAGTGCAGTTCGGGAGGTTGTCCATCACATAGACTGCGGGATTGGGAACAGAGGCCATCAGGCGGGCGACCTCCATGTCGAGATGGGCGTTGCCGCTGAATCCGAGGTTGATCACCTCGCGGTCGAGCATGCGCCCGATGATGGCGGTGTGGGCCATTCCGGGCCTTGAGGCACAGCCTCCCTGCAGGATGCTGGTCCCGTAGCATACTATGGGAGCATCGGACTGCGGGCTTTCGAGCCGCGGCCCTTCCAGCGTATATCCTGCCGGAACGCCGATGGCCAGGGAATCCACACCGTCGTATAGCGGAAGATAGAGCATGTATTCGCGCATCTCGCCGTCCATGTTGCCGACAAGCCTCCGCTCATGCGATTTCCGGCCGACGCCCTTCCAGTCAAAGCCGCTGCCGACGAAGAGCCATTTTCCGTCTATGAATGAATAGAGATCCAGGCCCCCTACTCCGACGTCCGTCATATGGGGCATGTGGTAGCCCGTGTTGGTCCATCTGGCATGGATCGAAGGAGCGTCGCTGCGGAAGCGCAGGTAGAGCCCGGCGCTGTTGAGCGAGAGGTTCCAGAGCGGCTCACGGCTTTCTTCCTTGAAAGATGCCGGGAAGCGGGTGTAAGGTCCGTAGGTATCGGCGGTGGCCTTGCCGTAAAGCGGGAAGGCAGAAGCGTCACGGTAGACGATTTCCTCCTCGAAGGAGAATGCCATCAGGGCGGTCGCAACCGCCGCAAGGAGAAGTTTCCGGAGCATGGTCATCATCTGAACAGTCTGTCTTCCGGAAGGGGACCGATGTAGCCGCCCGGAGTGCGGAATTCAAGGTCAAGCACCTGGCCTTCGCAGTCCTCGAAGTAGCGGATCTCGAGCCGGTGGAGTCCCTTTGCCAGATTGGCAAAAGCCCAGGCCATTTCAGGAGAGTGGGAGCCGTCCATCGAGATGAGCTCCTCCCCGTCGAGGATGAGCACGAAGCCGTCGTCGGAGGTGACGCTGAACTGATGGATTCCCTCTTCCCTGGCTTCGAGCAGAGTGGTGAACACGTAGCCGAAATGGTCCAGTTCCTCCTCCTTCTCGATCCTTATCGTCGGAAGCGCTCCGCTGTCGGTCTCTGTGCCCTTTTCCATCATCTCCGCAGTACTCATGAAAGGACCTTCGTAGCGGGTGAAGGAGACGCCGTTGCCGGCAGCCTGCTCTACGACAGCCTGCAGCAGCGGAGCCTTGTCCAGCGCTTCGGCCAGGTTCTCGTATTTTTCCAGAAGCACCTCTGCCTGGGACTTGCCGCCTCTCTCCCATTCGGTCATGCGGGTGATGCCTTCACGCTCTATCACGCGGCGCACCAGTGCGTCGGCGCCCGTTTCAAAACCCTTCGGCGGGTCTTTTTCCATAAGCAGGAAGCACAGCGGCATCTCTGCGGTTTCCAGGCGGTTGAGGAGCTCCTCGTCGCCTTTCACCGCCTCGCGCGCCCTGGCGAAGATCTTCCGGCCTTCGCTGATGAACTCATGGGTGTACATGGTATCGGCTGCGCTGATGTAGCATGGGGCGTGGATGCCTTCACGGCGGAGGATGCGGTCCTCAAGCCGGAGGTACTCGCGGACATGGCGTCCGGCGGCACCGTAGTAGCCGTCGGTGAAGTCGCGGATGAGTTCGTCCATATCGGCGTCGGGATTCCACATCAGCTTGGAAAGGAGCCAGCTGCGCATCTCCCTCAGCTCGCAGGACGGGGTCTGGTAGTCGCCCTCCTCGAGGATGCCGATTGCATGGGCGTCGCGGAAGTCGCGTATATGGCTCTGCAGCGTCCACCAGTTGGCCACGGGCAGGCAGTACTGCGCGAAGTCGGTCACGTAGTCCCAGATGTAGAGGTGCGGTGCGATGGCGCCCCAGTCCTCGAGGTCCTGCGCGAAGCTGAGGTTCTGCTCGCATCCGTCATAGTCGTGAAGCATGCAGCACTCGATGCTGCAGAGCCTTACCACCACGTTCTCTCTCGGGACTATGTCCTTCGGGGCGTGGCGCGTATACTGGTAGGCGAAGGTACCTATGTATTTGTCGGGGAACTCGTCCTTCACCGCATCGGCCACCTGGTTGACGAACCAGAGCATCACTCCGGACTGCCCGCCGTAGCGCTCTGCGAGTTCCTGGCAGGCGTCGCAGGTACAGAAGAGCTGGTTGTCATTCTGCTCCACGGAGTAGATGAGGTAGTCGGGCTGCTCGCGCATCACCTTCTTCACGCTCTCGATGGTCATGGCGAGCACGTCGGGATTGGAGAGGCAGGGCTGCGCATATCCGCCCTGACGGACTCCGTCGCGGAGGCTGAAGTATTCGGGATGGGAGTGGAAATGGACATCGGAGGGGACATGATACCCAAGGGCATGCACGCCCCAGTAGCCCTCTGCGCTGCCCGGGACGGTGGTTCCGGGCTCAAGCCCCGGCACCTTTATGAAATTGTTGCGCATACGCGCCGAGAACACTGGATTCACCCGCACGTCGAGGACGCAGTTGTCGCGTATGCGTATGCCTGGGGCCTCGCTGTGGTCGAGTTTCCTGAAGCTCCAGCTGCTGCGCGGCGGGGCTACGCTCACCTTGCTGGAATACCAGCGGCAGCCCAGGGCCTCCTCAAGGAAGGAATAGACGGCGTAGAGAGTCCCGCGCTTGCTGCCTCCCCAGAAATGGATGTCGCCGCCATGGCTGCGCCAGGTGAAGGAGTCGTCGCCGTCTTCCGGCTTTACGGCATCGGGGAAAGCCTCTGCGGTCAGCGGCTGCCAGCCTACCACCAGACGCTTTCCTTCCGTGGCGGCCTCGGGGCCGGCTATCGGAAGCTCCGCTCCGGAGACTTCCCTTATCCAGGTCTGCAGCTCCACCGCGGCATACTGTTCCGTTTCAGGAGCCGCGGGTTCTATGACTATCGTGTATTCGGAATTGCCCTCGTTGAAGAGCACATGCCTGCCGCCGCATCCGACAGCAAGGATGACACATGTGACAAGCAGGATGAGGCAGGGAAAAGAATGGGAGAACCTGTTCATGATGGGGTACGATGTATATTTCAAATGAACGGAAAAGCTCTGACTCTACCGGATTCCAGGCATGAACTGAAGGTAGTGCAGCTCGCAGAGGGAAGCGGCGGGTTTATCGGCATTGAAGACAAGGTAAAGGGCGTGCTTGCCGCTAAGCCCTGCAACGGCGGGGACCGGCACTTTCAAGGTCGTCAGCTGTTTCGGGCTGGCGGCGCTGACCGCGACGCCGCCAAGCTTCATGCCACCCCGGCTCTCCCATGGGCTGTCGGCCATGATTTCGATGCTGCCGTCCACACCTTCAGGCACTATCTCAAGGCAGAGCGTCGCCGGGCCGTCGACGGCGTCGAAGTTGAAGTACCTGTAGCCCACGATGGAGCCGTCGGTATTGTTTATCACGGGATTATGGTCCAGTCCGACTTCCCTCTGCACTGCCACGTGCGAGCCCGGATAGTAAACCTTTGGCCACTCCTGCCTGGCCGGCTCCGGACCGGTGGTCCAGCAGGCTATGCCGGCGGACCAGCGCGTCAAAGGGTCCAGGCCTTCGGTCCGGAAGCCCTCTGAGGTGTATTCCCCCTCGGAGATGGACACCCTGCCTCCAGGACCTTCCTCATAGGAAACGCTTACGGGCGCAACCATCGCCTGGCGTGAGTATTCGTCGGTACCGGTGTGGCGATGGTAGAACACATACCACTTCCCCCCTATCTCCGCAAGGCTTCCGTGGGTATTTCCGTTGGGAATGGTCGTAAAGACAGGATTCCCGGCCTCGTCAGTCTCCCTCGCGCGGGCATCGATGATGGTCCCGCCATAGGTGAATGGACCAAGCGGATGGTCGCCGTACGCATAGGCCAGGGTTCCGTTGGTGGATCCCAGGCCGAATTCGCCATCCTCGGTCACACGGCTGTAGATGAAGACATACTTGTCCCCTATCTTACGTATGGATGAAGCCTCGAAGAAACGGAATATCCCGGGCTCCTGATGGCCGGAAACCATGCCGTCCACTATCTCTGTCCCGGGCTTCACGGTACACATGGTGGCAGGGTCCATTTCGGCGGCGAAGGAATGCCCGAAGCCCCAATAGGCATACACTCGACCGTCGTCATCCACCAGCACCGCGGGGTCGAAACCGGTGACCCCGTAGGTCTCCCAGGGCCTGCCCTCCTTCAGGTTGCAGGGGCGGAAAGGCCCGTCAGGCCTGTCGGAGCGGGCTATCATGCCCATATTATTCTGGTTATTGGGATACAGGTAATACGTTTTCTTCCCGGTAACGGGGTCCTTGACCTCGCATACGTCCGGGGCGTAGAGCACGTTGCCTTCGTGCTCGAAGATCACCCCGTCGAGCCGCCAGGCGGTGAGGTCGTCAACCGGGGCCGACCATACCACCTGGTCCCGGCCGCAATACTCCGTGATCAGGTTGTCATGGGAGCCATAGACATATACCCGGTAGCAGCCCGGGCGGTCAGGATCCTCGAAGACATGGGGCTCTCCGTCCGGGATGTGCTCCCACAGGGGGAGATAGGGATTCTGCGCCAGGGCCGGGAACATCACGGCCGTGAACAATGCGCAAAGGAGGATGGCTGACGGTCTTCTCATGGCATATGGGGTTGGTATCAGGGGGGATTTCAGGGTCGGTAATAGATCGAGGCAGGAGGTATGGGTGAGAGTTTCGGAGCCGAAGGCGCCCGCCAGGCCCACGAGAGGTTCTGGCCATCGAAGTTTTCGAAATACTTGAGGCAGAAGACATGGAGTCCGCGGCTGAGCGCCACGTTGCCGGTGGCCATGTAGTTGCCGTGGGAGCCGTCGCCGTTGACCACAAGCTCTCCGTCGATCTCGAGCACGGCACCGTCGTCGCTGGTCACGGCAAACTCCCAGACGCCCTCTTCGGGCACGTCCAGGAAACCGGTGAACACGAAGCCGAAGTAGTCGTCTTCAGGCGCTCCGGCAATCGACGGAACGGCCATCACGCCACTTGCGGCCACAGGTGCGGAATCCAGTTCTTCGGTCCACTTGAACCTGCCGACGTAATAGTTGTAGCTGCAGCCATGCTGCAGGCCGGTGGCGGAGAGCGGAGGCAGATACTCGAGAGGAAAGGCCTTCATGCCAAGCAGGGGGCTGGAGGAGCATCCTTCCTTGAACGCCCTCGCCTTCAGCACGCATTCCTCACTTATCTCGAAAGGTCCTTCATAGAGCGGAGATGCTTCCGTGGGCTCGCTGCCATCCAAGGTGTAACGCAAGGTCGCACCGGGAGTCCGGCTGCGCAGGCGGGCCTCGAAACGCCTGTCGAAGAAGCGGGGATCCCTGTTGATGATGGGCGTGGACACAAGACTGCCGTCGGTAAGGGAGTAAGGGGCCTCGAAGCCGTCGCGCTCGTGGCAGGGGCTGGCGGACAGCACGAATTCGAGTTTGCCGCCCTGCATCAGGGCGTCATAGCCAATGAACTGGGCTTCGATGCGTTCCCCATTGAAAACCACATCCTTGACATAGGGGAACTCAGGATGGTCGGCGCTTATGACAAGCTGCTTCCCTTCGGGAAGGGCAAGGGTGATCCTGTTGAAGATGGGGGCAGTGAAAACGAATTCGCCGGTGCCGGGGCAGACGGGATAGAGGCCCATGGCCGAGAGCACATACCAGGCACTCATCTGGCCGCAATCCTCGTTGCCGCAGAGGCCGTCCGGGGTAAGGGAGTACATCTCACCGAGTATCCGCCTCACCCGGGCCTGGGTGGAGGAAGGGTCGCCCACACAGGAATACAGGTAGGCACTGGCATGGCTGGGCTCGTTGCCATGGGCGTACTGGCCCATGAGGCCCGTCACATTGCCGTCGTAGTTCATTTCCGGATCCCTGTAGTCGTAGTTGAAGAGCGAGTCGAGCGAGGCGCGGACGGCGGCGGCGCCGCCCATCAGGGCAGTATAGCCGGCCATGTCGTGCGGCACGAAGTGCCTGTACTGCCAGGCGCAGGCCTCGGTGTAGTCGCGCGACGATCCCGTGGTGGTGAAGTAGGTACGCCAGTTGCCGATCGACTCCTTGCCACGGAAAAAGCCTGAGGCAGGATCGAAGAGATTACGGTAGCGCAGCGCACGCTCGTCGTATCGGGCGGCGATGTCGTCGTGGCCGAGAGCTTCTGCCATGCGGGCGATGCACCAGTCATCGTAGCAGAACTCCAGGGTCTTGGACACGGATTCCGGCGTAAGGTCGCTGGGCACGTAGCCGTATTCGTCGTACCATGCGGAAGCGGGATCGAGATTGGATGAGGCCACCATCGCCTTGAGAGCCTTCTCCCCGTCGAAGCCCCTTATGCCGCGCAGCCACGCGTCGGCTATCACGGACACGGAATGGTATCCTATCATGCAGTCTACGTCCTCCCCGCCAAGCGCCCAGAGGGGCAGCTTGCCGTCGCGGTCGTACATCTCCAGCATGCTGCCTGCCATGTCATTGACCAGTTCCGGGTTGATTATGGTCTGGAGGGGATTCCAGGCACGGAAGGTATCCCAGAGGGAGAGCGTGGAGTAGAAAGGCGTCACTCCCACATCGCTCAGGATGTTGGGCGCGACGAGGCAATGGTAGAGGGAAGTGCTGAAGATCCTGCGCTGCACGGCGGTTCCCCCCTCGACTTTGACCTTGTCCATCTGCTCCTTCCACAGGGCCCGGGAATTCGCCAGCACGGAGTTGAAATCGCATACGGGAGCCTCGGCGATACGGTTGCGGCGCGCATGCCTGGCGTCGCGGGTCGACAGGCCCACGGTGACCGTCACTTCGCGGGTCCAGGAAGGGAAGCTGAGCAGCCAGCGGTCGTGGCCGTCGCTCTCGCACGAGGTGAAAGGAACTGAGAACCAGGCGCTGAAGTACATTGCCCTGTCCCTGGCCCAGCCTGAAGTGTGCCTGCCGCCTTCAATGCACCGGTTGGAAACCTGACGGAAGGAGATATCTCCCGGACGGGTTTCGCCGATATTGTGGCGGAGGTCCACAAGTATGCGCTTCTCCCCTTCCCCGAGGAAGGTGTAGCGATGGCAGCCGGTATGGGGAAGGGCCGTCATCTCGGCGGTGATGTCACTGAACCTGACGGCATAGAAGCCGGGGTAGGCCGCTTCGCCGTCCTTGGAGAATTCGAGCGGCGGAATCCGGTACCCGGCGTCCGTGAGCTCCACTTCACCCTGTGCAGGTGTAAAGAGGAAGTCGCCAAGGTCGCAGCCGCCCGTACCGCTGAGATGGGTGTGTGAGAAGCCCATGACGGTCCTGTCTTCGTCCCGGTATCCGGAGGCCCCTTCCCATCCGGTGTTGTGGGTATCGGGGCTTAGCTGCACCAGCCCGAAAGGCGCGGTGGCTCCGGGATAGGTGTGACCCACGCCGCCGGTCCCCACGAAGGGGTCGGCTTCCTCGAGAGGCACCCACACCTTCATCCTGCCCGCCTCACGGTTGTCCCAGGCATAGTAGGGAATGAAATGCAGGGGTTTCTCCACGCCTTCGGCGGTAATCTCCACGATTCCGCCGAGTTTCCCGGGGTTGAAGCGGCAGGAAAGCGCCGCATCTTCGCGCAGCGCGAGCGCGTCGAAACCCTCCCTGTTGTCGGCTTCTTCGATGCAGTACACCAGCGGTCCGCGCTGCACCGCGCGCATCCCTGCATCTTCCAGCACACGCGGGTCGGCCTGGACCAGCTTCGGATCCATCTCCAGCTGCAGGACGATCTCGTCGCCGTCCCTCCAGCGCTTTTCGAGCACCGCATAGCCCTTCTCGACTTCAGGTGTGTAATCATCACCGTTCACCCAAACCGTGAAACCGGGGCACCAGTCGGGAATGCGCAGGCGTATCTCCGACCTGACGGGTTTTACGAGCCCGAGGGTAAGCTTCACCGTTCCGTCCCATGGATAGCCGGTCTCCTGACGGACTGTGACGGGCTTGTGGCTCAGCTCCAGCTTCGCCTCGCCGCCAATGTAGAGGTTCACCCAGAGCGCATCGTCAGACACTCCGTAGACATAGTTGCCTATCGAGGGCAGGAAACGGCAGATCTGGCTTGGACAGCAGGCGCAGCCGTACCATTCCTGGCGGTGATGGTCACCTCTGGATTCCAGCGGGTTGACATAGAAGAAGCGGTCGCCCGCCAGGGAGATACCGGCCAGCGCGCCGTTGTACATGGCGCGCTCCAGCACGTCGAAGTACCGGCCGTCGCCTTTCAGCTGGGCCATGCGGGCGTTCCATAGCACCATTCCGACGGAAGCGCAGGTCTCGCAGTAGGCGCTCAGGTTGGGCAGGCTATAGTCGGTAGAGAAGCCCTCGTTGGCGGAGGTCTGCCCTATCCCGCCCGTCAGGTACATGTTTCTCAGCACCACGTCGTCCCAGACCCTGTCGAGAGCGTCCATATAGCCCCGGTCACCGGTCAGCGCAGCTACGTCGGCCATGCCGCAGAACAGGTACATGGAACGCACTGCATGTCCGGAAATGTCGGTCATCTCCCGCACCGGCAGCTCGTCCTGGTAGTAGTGGGCAGGCCAGGTACGCCCGTCGCCATAGGAGCCATGGCCATGTCCGCGCTCCTCCAGCAGCCAATGGGCGAAGTCGAGGTATTTCTTCTCCCCCGTCACCCCGTAGAGCTTCACCAGGGCCAGCTCTATCTCTTCATGTCCGGGGATCCAGTGGCGTCCTTCAGGCCCGAAGACGCTCATCATGTGGTCGGCCATGCGCATACCCATATAAAGCAGCTTGCGCTTGCCGGTGGCCTGGTAGTATGCCACCGCAGCCTCGATCATGTGGCCGGCGCAGTACATCTCGTGCCTGTCCATGTCCTTCCAGCGGTTCTCCAGGCCGGTCAGTGTATAGTAGGTGTTGATATAGCCGTCGGGCTGCTGCGCCGCGGCGAACTTGTCTATCCATTCGTCGCACTTGGCCTCGAGCGCCGGATCCGGATGGTTCTGCAGGGAATAGGCCATCCCCTCCAGGGCCTTGTAGACGTCGGAATCGTCGAAAAAGATGCCGGAATGGCTGCCCCTTCCAAGCGCCGCGCGTTCGAAATTCAGGATACGTCCGGTCTGGTTCTCTATCTGGTCGATGCACACTGCCAGGGTCACGTCCTTGTGGGCGTCAAGCCTCGGCGACCAGAAAGAGTCGTCTATCCGCACCTGGGAGAACGGCACAAGCTCCATCTGCTTCCGGATACCGCCGTTCCCCTCGGAACCGGAGCAGGCGGCAGCGGCCAGAGCCAGGGCGATGATCAGGCTTCTTTTCATCTCGCGTAGGGTTTATTCATCCACAAATACCTTCTTCACGGCTTCGAGATAGCCATAGCCGAATACGTCGTCGGGCTGAAGGTAGCTGGTCTCGGTCCACTCGTTCCAGGAGTTGACGGTGATGAGCCTGTGCATATTCGGACGGGCGTCCAGCCATGCCCTGGCCTTGCGAAGCGCGCCCTCGAAGCGGTCGGGGGTGTTGTTCTTCACCACGGCGCTCTCTCCGAAGCGGGGGCTGTTGTCCCAGCCGATGGATACGTGCGGATAGTAGGGAATGTCGAACTCGGCATCCAGCTTGTCCCACTCCTCGTAGGCCCTGGAAAGGATGTTGTCGTACTCGTCGTCCATCCAGATGTAGTGGCAGAACTGATAGTGGGACATGCTGTTGAAGCCCAGCTTCCTGGCGAAGTCGTTCCTGGGACGGCCCGCCTGGACCTTGGCCCCGTCCACTCCGCTGTAGTTGAACTGGCTGTCCCACATCGCCATCTGGAGTTCCAGGTCGGGGAAACCGGCCTTCTTCACCTCGTTCCTGAACCATTTCAGGGCGTCTACGGCCGCATCCACGCCGCCCATGCCTTCGATGAACGTAGTAACCTCATAGATCATGAACACGGGCTTGCCGTCGATCTTGTAGTAGTTGGGCTGCTTGAAAAACAGCTCGATGTTGCGCCTGCATATCTTCTCGAACTCGTCCCTGTCGATTCCGCCGCGATAGACTATGTTGGATTCCCACAGATGCGAGATGCGGGTGTCCCAGTCGTTGCCGACATTGTGATTGGCCCACATGAGGTAGAACTGCATCTTGTCGCGGTTGCGGGCCTTGAGGAAGCCTTCCGTGAGCGTGGTTTCCATCCAGGGACGACCGTCATACCAGTACCAGTCGAAGATGAACACGTTGACTCCGTGCCGGGTGGCCTGGTCGATCTCCATCTCCATCACGGCCGGGTCAGCTTCGTTGATGTAGCCCCAGAGGGGATGGCGGTTCCAGTCGTGTCGTGGATATCGCTGCTGCATGGTCAGCACGGTCTCCCACTCGCCCATCCCCGTGGGCCAGAAAGGCCTCAGGCGCGGGTCGCCCGTTGCATAGGCGGGATAGAGATATGCTGCAACATCGTATTTCGGGCCTTCCTTGGCCTGCTTTTTCGGCTGGGCCTGTGCGCTGGTTCCGAACAAGGCGATGCACAGGGCCAAAAAGACGCAAATCCTTTTCATATATCACTGATTTATATTATTTTACATATACTCTTCCACTAAGGATCCTCTCGCTGGAATTGCGTCCGAGCCAGAGCTCGAACCAACCTTCCTCCACGCGCCGGACCAGGTTCCTGTCCCATAGGGAGAAACGCATGTATGGGACTTCAATCTCCACTTCCCGGCTCTCGCCCGGCGCCAGCGTCACACGCTTGAACGCCACCAGTTCCTTCATGGGCCGTACCACTGAGGCAAGTTCGTCGTGAGCGTAGAGCTGCACCACTTCGTCACCTTCCACGGCACCGGTATTGGTCACCGTGACGCAGAGCTTCAGCGGCTCGCCTTTCCCAAGGCTTTCAGGCATGCGCAGGTCGCCGTATTCAAATGTAGTATAGCTGAGCCCCCATCCGAAGGGATAGAGCGGCGAACCGTCGTTCTCCACATAGCCGTAGCCTCTCCCACTGGGCTTTATGGAATAATAGATGGGATTCTGGCCTATGGAACGCGCCCAGCTGAAGGGCAGGCGTCCGCCGGGATTGCGGGCCCCGGTAAGGATGTCGGCGATGGCCCTGCCGCCCTGCTCGCCGGAATACCAGGCCTCGAGCACCGCTGCAGCCCCGTCGACCCAGCCGGAGATGTCGACCACGCTGCCGTTGTGCAGCACCACTATCAGCGGTCTGCCGCTTGCGATAAGCTCGCGCACCATCTTCTCCTGGTCGATCCTGATGTTCGTCTGCTGCTGGTCGGCTATGATTATCGCGCCAGTCTGCTCCCTGTACCGCATCTCATGCGCGGAAGGCAGCAGGAAGCTGCTGCGGTCGCTCCCCTCCTCTTCAGTGATGGTGGGGAAAAAGATATTGACGTCGCCGGGACGGTTGAGCAGTATTTCGGTGGAGCTTCCCGCAAAGGCTTTCTTCAGACCTTCATAGGGGGTCACTCCTCCCTCTCCCTTCCAGCCGCCGCGGCCACCGCTGTAGTCGCCCAGGTTCAGGGCATCGGCCGCCGGGCCGAAAACTCCTATACGGCGCACGCTGCCGGGTCTGAGGGGCAGGATGCCGTCGTTCTTGAGCAGGGTCATGGCCTTGACCGCCGCCTCGTAGGCGAGCTGCCGGTGCTCTTCGCAACGAACGGTCACTGCAGCCTGTTCCGGATCCACGAAGGGCTCGTCGAAGAGCCCCAGTTCGAACTTTATACGCAGGACACGCCTCACAGCCTCGTCGAGCGTCTTGCGCGAGACCTTCCCGCTTTCCACCAGGCCCAGCAGGCTCCTGCTGGTCGTATGGAGCTGAAGGTCAAGGCCGTTTTCCAGGCACATGGCCAGCGCGTCCTCGTCGCTCGGGGCCAGGTTATGGTTGCTGTGTACAATCTCCACAGCCCCGTAGTCGGAGACGACTATGCCGCCGAAGCCCCATTCCTTCTTCAGGATGTCCCGGAGCAGGACCGGGTTGCAGCTGGCAGGCACTCCGTCGACAGCATTGTAGGCGCTCATCACGCCCCTTGCGCCACCTTCCTCTATGCAGGCGCGGAAAGGTTCGAGATACACTTCCCGAAGCTCCCGCCACGACGTGATGGAAGCGAAGGAATCGTGTCCGCCCTCGCCGTAGTTGTCGACGAAGTGCTTGGGCGTGGCCACCACGCCGCCTTCCTCCAGGGCCTTCACATAGGCCACTCCCATGCGGGAATTGAGCAGCACGTCTTCGCCGTAGCTTTCCTGGCCACGGCCCCAGCGCTGGTCGCGTGTGATATTGATCACGGGGGCATAGACCTGGCGCACCCCCACCGCCCGAAGCTCCTCGGCAACGACCTGACCCACACGGTAGTACAGATCCTCATCGAAAGCGGCGCCGAAGGCTATGCTCTGCGGGAAGCAGGTCGCATTGCCCCACTGGGCGCCGTGCAGGGCCTCGCCGTGCTGAAGCACGGGGATCCCCCAGCGGCTGGCCTCGATGGAGCGGCGGGTATCTTCGTTGATGGCCCGGGCCACGGACGCGGGATCGTTGCTCAACCCGCCGTCAGGCAGGAAATGCCCTACGTTGCGTACATGGCCGGCGGTATAATCGCGCCTGTCGTAGTATTCGTCCATGAAGAGCAGCTGGGCGCTTATCTGCGCCACCTTTTCCTCAAGGCTCATGCGTTTCATCAGGTCCTTCACGCGCTTTTCCACGGGCTGCCCGGGGTCACGGAAGGCGAAATCGCCGGCCACCGGTTCGGGCTTGTCCTGCAGCTTCACCACATGCCTGCCTGGGCCGAGCGTGCAGCTGGTATGCGCCCAGGGGATGTCGACCTCGGCCCTCGAGCCTTCCGGCACTTCCACCGCAAGCGTACGGGCTGAGGCGTCGTAATCCAGGGAAACGGTACCGAGGACCGTCGGGAAAGAGATGGCAGCCTTGTCGAAGATGGCCTTGTCGGGCCTGACGGAGAATACCTTCCAGCCCGGCTCGGTGGGCACCACGCCGAACATGCGGGTCGGGAAGACGGCCAGCGGGCCGCCGCTCCAGGCATGGTTGACGCTGCCGCAGTCCCAGTCGCCGTCCACACCCACGTTCCAGTTTTCGAAAAGGGTGTCGAAGTCGGGATGGTCGACCATGAAGGCGTAGCGCCTGTGCTCCCTCTCCAGGGCATACTCTCCCTGCCCTATGGCGAAGAGGGCCTCCATCACATATTTTTCCATATACGGACTCGAGTGCTCTTCCTTTTTGAGCACTTCGAAGATCGCATCGTATTTGTCGCGGGATGCGACTCCCGCGAGCACAGCCAGGGCGTTCACCCGGTCGTCGGTCTCGCCCCTGTATTCGGGATGCCGGTAGCAGCTACCGATCCAGGCCACCCTGTCGATCGCCTCGCGGAGCTCGCACATCTGCGCCCAGTAGGCACTGCCTTCCCCCTCCGCGCCCACGAGGTCGGCCATGTCGGAAACGCCCTGAAGCGCAAGCACATACCATATGTTCTGCAGAAGGCGCATGTCGCGGTTGTCGCCCCAGTCGCCCCAGTTCCAGTCGCCGTCGTGCCAGGCCATCAGGCCGTCGGGGCCCTTTTCATAGGTGGCCAGGTAACGCTTGACGGCCGGGTAGACGTGGGCTATGGTCTCAAGGTCGCCGGTGTTCATGTAGTAGGTCCAGAAACCGTAGCGGCCAACCGCCGCCAGCATCTGGCAGGGCAGTTCCACCCCGTAGTTGCCGGGGATTGGCGAGAAGAGCCTGTCATCGGGGCGCTGCCAGTCGGCCAGCTCGCGTATTCCCTTGCGGATCAGCAGGTACAGCGAAGGAGTATAGGTATAGAAGCTTTCACCCAGAATGGTGACTATGTCGCCCCACCACTGCCCGCGCTCGCGGTCCGGGCAGTCGAAGAAGTTGTCCCTGGCATTGACGTAGATCGTCCGCACTCCCTTCTCCCAGAAGCGGTTGAAGAAGGGGTCGCTGCAGGAGAAACTGCCGTCGGGAGCGGTGTCGTAACCAGTCTCACGGTACTTCAGTGCCTTCACTGCTGCTCCGTGCTCCACGGTCAGGATGATGCGCTGGCCGTTGAGCCAGCCCAGGGATTCGTATTCGCGCGTGCCGGGGGCGGTGATGTATTCGGCCCTCAGGCACTCCTCCCCGACCTTCGCATGGTCGGTCTCGATGACGATGCGGTGCCCTCCATCCGAGTCCTCGACGCTGAGTATGGGCGTCATCTGCATATTGCGCGGCAGCCTGGCTACCAGCGTGTCGGCCTCGGCGCCGCTGCGGGTCTCGAAGGCCACTTCCTTGACACCGAAGTCCTTCCACTGCGGGATGGGGCGGGAATGCAGGGTCCCGAGGGTACTCTCCAGCACGACTGCAGGCGAAAAGCCGACGAGCGGGCCGGTCTGCCAGCCCTCGATGTCCTGCCGGGCGTCGAAGGCCAGGCTCGATTCGGGAAGACGGTAGTTCGGCTCAGGGAGATCTGCCGCAGTGCCGTAGGCTGGATGCACGCGGCAAAGCCAGGGCGCATCGCCCAGCTCCGGACAATCGAACCAGAGCTGAGGCTGGCCGCTGCCCAGATGCGAGAAGCCGTCCTTGCCGAAGTACCAGAGCAGCAGGGCGATCCGGTTCTCTCCCTTCTGCAGGTAGGGAGCGAGTTCCACCTCGTCGAAATAGCTGTCGCGGGGATTAGGGCCTTTCTTGAGCCCTCCCTCGAACACCACGGAGCGTCCGTTGACCCAGAGCCAGTACTTGCTGTCGACAGCTATGCGGGCCTTGGCCGAGGAAGGCGCCGCGTCCAGCGTCACATCCCTGCGGAAAGCCAGCCACTGGTTCGGCTCCGCGGAGGCTTCGGCGCAGCCCAGGGTATTTGCGACGCTTATCTGCTCGTCAACCGGCAGTTGCCAGGCGAGCGGCTTGTCCTGCGGGGCCGTACAGGCGGCAGGCAGGAGAAGGAACAGCAGGTAAAAGGCTCTTTTCATGATACTCAAAGGTAAAAATTGGCCCCGAGGCCAATGACATGCATGTCAGGACGCGACCTGTAGGTGTAATAAAGGTAATAGGCTTCCAGCTGGAACCAGTCGGTGATGTTGTAATTGCAGGCTACATAGTGGCGTGTCTTGATCCAATGCGTCCAGGTTATCGGTTCTATGGCCACGTAGGGGCTGAAGCGGCTGCCCGGAATGGCATACTGGACCTTCAGGCGGGAGCGGATTTCGTCGGACTGCGTGCCTGCGGAAGGATCCCAGCTGTGACGGTAGCGCTCACGCAGGGAGATGGTGAAGTTGCCAGGCTTCAGGGTCCCGATCAGGTCGAACATTGCGTGATGGGTCTCGCGGGACGGCTCCTTCATGAAGTCGTAGAGCATGGCGGCCTTCAACCAGGTAAACACCTTCGCGCCCAGTGTGCTGCGGGTATACCAGTTGTCCAGGCGGCGGTATTGGATATTGTCGTGCTCGTAATAGAAGCTGGCATATATCGGCGAACTGCCGAAGTCTTTGGTGACCTCAAAGAATTCCCATCCGCCGAAGGTCCTGTCGTCCACCTCTTCCTGTGCGAAAAGCGGCACAGGAAGCAGGAAAAGCAGCAGTAGGATGAATCGGATTCTCATAGAACCTTAAAGATAACGATTTTTGGTCAAAGAACCTATGGTCTCCAGATAAAACGATAATTGAAGCGTCGGTTGGGAGCGGTGTCGCCCAGGAGGAACATCGGGTCTTCCAGGCCGCCGCAGTTGTCCGCCCATTTGAAATCGAAGCAGATGTCCTTCCCTTCCCGTTGCAGAAGCGAGACCGGTATCGCAAGTTCAAGCTCGTTGCCATCCGCTGCATAGCTGATCTCAGCGACTGGATTCCAGCCATCTGCGCCATATGCCATCAGCTTCCCAAGTTCTTTGTTGACCACGAGGTCATAGCCGTGCCAGCCCGTGGAGGCGTCCCGGTCGGCGTCTATCAGGAGCATCATCCAGTCTGGTCCGGCGGGCGGCGTAAGTGGGGCGGCGGTCTTCACATAGAAGTCCACGGAACCATTGCGGTCGACGGCGACTTTCGCCACGACTATGTCGTTCCTGCCGCTGTTGTCAGTGTAGTGCAGGCCGGCATAGCCGTCGGCGTCGCGCCAGGCGGTGTCGCCGCGGGTGTCGCGGTATTCAATCCTTACCTTCTCCCAGTCCCCGAACGAGCCGTCGACAGTTGTCTTCCTATAGCCCCTGTTGACGGGAATCTGCCGCACGCCCTTGTAGCGGCGTATGTTCTGCGCCATCTGCATGTAGTAGTTGTCGGTATAGCCTCCCTTCATGGGCTGGATGGTGCGGTTGAACTCGGCATTGTACTGGTCCACGAAGGCGAAGGGACTGTTCTCCCTGCCCAGGAACCAGGTATCTCCGAAGTTGTATTTGCCGGCCGTCCACTCGTTCCAGTCGTTCAGGTAGATGAAGGGCGGGTCCACGGCCAGGGCGTCGTCCCAGCGTTCCTGGAAATACAGGCCAAGGGCGGAAAGCCCTCCCTCGGGCATGTCGCGCTCGTTCAGCGCAGGCTCGCCGGAAGCCCTGGTCCAGGACTTGCCCACGCCCATGGGTACACCCTTCATGCCCAGTGGATGCTGCGCAGGGGTGACCGCGCACTCCTCCACTTTCCCGAGGTGCTTGGAAGCCAGTTCTTCAGGGCTCATGGCCTTGATCCTTTCGTCGTCCATGCTGTAGCCGAAACTCCAGTTGTCCTCGGTACCTATGTAGCGAGTGTCGTCATATTCATGATCATTACCCCAGGTATAGTAACCCCACCACATGTTGCGCAGGGTGAAGAAGTCCAGGATTTCCTGGGGATAGTCGGCGGCTGTCGCCTCATAGCTGCCGTTGGCGTCCTGTGAAGGGTTGGCATTGTAGAGCAGCAGCGGCTTTCCGTCCCAATGGAACCAGAGGTCCGTGAATCTCTCCGGCTTGTAATAGCGCTCGTAGAGCTCCTTCACCACGCGCACCGGCCCGTTGTTGAACGACCAGAAGCAGAACTGCGGTGTGCGGTTGCCTTCGGAGCGCATCTGTTCCATGGTGGAGAAGAGCAGCTCCCATTCATCCCAGTAGCAGACGCCGTTGGTCACGTCGAGTATCAGCACGTCGATTCCGGCGTCCTGCAGCATGGAGAGGTCGCGGCGCATGAGCCAGGTGTCCTGGCTGAGGAAATAGCCGGCCTCAGGCTCGCCCCAGTGGTATGAGCCGTATTTCCAGAGGGGATGGTGCGCGTCGAGCCTTGCCTGCGGGTCAGCTTCCAGTATCTTCGTGACGTCGGTGTACGGACCGGGGATGTTATGGCATCCGGCGCCGTGCCAGGTGATGTAGAAGATGCCGGTGAAGTGCCGCCCGTCCCTGACGGGGCCGACAGCATCCTGCAGCGGCATCTGCCGCCCCAGGGCGTCGGTCGCAACCCAGGTGTCGCTCATCAGGTCCGAAGGATCCTCCGGGATTGTTTCAGTACTGCAGGATGCGAAAAAAGCCAGCGCGATGGCTGCGAGTGCGATGAAAGATTTCCTCATGGCATATGCTTAATCCCGAACGGGAGATTCATACAAAATAAAATGCGACAGCGCTCCCAGGAAGCGGCTGACGGGTTCGACCCAGATTTCCTTCGAGGTGGCACAGGCGCTGCCGTTCCAGAAGGGCTCGTCGTCGTGGAAGCAGTCCATGCCGACAGGAAGGGCTCCGACTATGTTGTGCGTGCAGTAGGCGAAGAGCGGGGCGTAGTTGTAGCCCACTCCGTACATGAGGCTCATCCCGAAGGGGTTGCGGCCCAGGGTCCATTCCAGCTGCCGCTGCACCAGCGACATGGCCTCGCTGTCGTCCAGGAGCACCGCCGCCTCGGCCAGCGCCCAGGCTTCGGAAAGGTGGAAGTGGGTGCTTCCGTGAAAGATGTGGTCCTTCCAGACCGGGAAGGTGCGTATGGCATACTCACCGTTGATCTGCGTGCCTGCCTCATACTGGGCGAGGTCGGAAGCAGAGAGCATGTCCCTGCGCCGGAAGATGCCTGCCGGCGGGAGATTGTACGGGGCCGAGATTGCGCTGCCGTCCTTCAGGTAGCCGGCGTAAAGCCGCGCCGCCTCAAGGAAAGGCGCCGCTTCTTCCGGGAAGACACGGCACAAGGTGCCAAGGGCCAGCATGGGCGCTTCGTTGAAGGCCGCGTGGCAGTCGTGAAGGATGGCCCTGCGGGTGGTATCGGTATAGAAATAGCCGTGATACGGGATTCCGTGCACCTTTCCCTGCTCCTGGCAGAGCATGAGCCTGCGCCCGAAATTCAGGGCGGCGTCCCTGTACTTCCGCTCTCCGGAACGCTGGTAAAGAAGTGCGGAGGCCAGGGCTCCCCAGGAAGCCTCAAGGTAGTTGCCGCCATCTGCTTTCCGCATGGCGAATTCCCAGTCCTCGCACGCCTCGTCGGGGTGGCCGGACCTCAGGAACACGGCGGAGGTCAGGAAGAGCTCCCAGGGGACATAGGACGCGGGAGTTACTATATCGTCGCAAGTGCCGGTTATGCCGTCGGAAAAAATGCGCACAGTGGACCAGCTCTGATGGAAGCCGTCGCCGAAACGGGTCTTGAGGAGCCAGTCCACTCCCCATGATGCCTCCTCCTGCAGCTTTGTGGCGAACCCAGGAGCAGCCTCCACTGCGTTCAGGAGCGCAAAACAGGCATAGGCCGTGCGCCAGGTCCCCTGCGAAAGGTCGCCGGCGTCGTGCCAGCCCCCGTTGACGCTCTTCCGTACATCCCCGTGGAATCCCTGCACGTCCTCATGGCACACGCCGTGGATACCCGGAACGGGGTAGCCGCAGCGCTGGCAGAAATAGAAGTTGAGTGCGGCGTACATGGGTTCGAGCCAGACGTCCTCATCGATTGGAAAAGGTCTGGACACGGCTTCGCCGTATTTCAGGGAGTAGCTGCCGGAACTGCGGAAGTCGCTGAAATCCAGCACCGCGAAGTCGTTTCCCCGGTTGGTGCTTCTGGCCGGGGTTCCGGTGAAGACAGCATTTCCCCTGCCGTCCAGCAGCTGGAAAGCCTTGACACCGGCGTCGTAGCAAGCCAAAGCGACTTTACTGTCGCCAGGCCGGTAGCCGACGTGGGAAAAGGCGAATTCCCCTTCGGGTATGTCCCAGCCCTCGTAGTGGTCGGGCTCGACCTTCTGCAGTTCCAGCCGGTCGAAGTCGATGGTCACGTACTGCTCCCCGATCTCCCGGTCGAATCCCGTCATGGTCTGGCAGATTTCGAGGCGGAGTATGCTCTCGCGCGGGTAATAGTCTATCTCCCATAGCATCTGGGTCCATTCTCCCTGGGGTATGTCGACATTGGTTTCCCGGCCCGGATCGAGCACGGAATCATGGGTTGCGGCGTCAACCAGGTCGAGGGCGAAACTCACGTTGGGATTTCTGGAAGGATGGATGTAGACCCACAGGGAGATACGGTTCCACTCCGACCAGTCCTGCGGCTCATCGAACTCCAGCGCCACGCAGGTCCAGCCGCCCTGGTCAGCGTTGAAACTCCCCCATTCGCTGCGGTTTGCGGGCGAGAGGATATGCGCGCTGTCGACCATCGACACCCGCTGCCTCAGGGCCTGGGTGCCGTACTTGTAATTCTCCCGCGTGTACCCGACACTGGGCGAGCCTTCACGTACGACCCAATTGCCTTTTCCCTCCATATCGTCGATCACCCTGGATTCAAGCACCTCCTTCCCCGCCCATCTTGCCATCAGTGAATTCCCGGGGTTCGCCTCCTTGAGGGGAAACTCCTTCCCTACGACACCCTCCCCGCCTGAACTGCACGAGCAAAGCGCGAGAAAGGCCAGTACCCATGGGAGAAAGCAGAAGTCCACACGTCTTTTCATTGCATCATAAAGTTAGCCATTTTTGTCCTGACGGGGAAATACTTTTTGTACTTTTGTCCCATGAAGATTTTCACAGAAACCTGTTGCACCACCCTGGAGGAGGCTCTTGCCGCCCAGGCCCGCGGCACTTCCCGTATCGAACTCTGCGTAAACCTGGCCGTCGGAGGAACGACTCCCCCACCGGAACTCATTCAGGATGTGGTCGGTGCCTGTTCCATTCCCGTCAACGTGCTCATCCGCACCACTGCCAGGGAGTTCTCGACCGCCGATTTCGTCTACGACGACGAGACTGTGGGACGCATGGTGGAGGAGATAGGATGGTGCAGGAAGTACGGTGCCGCCGGAGTGGTGATAGGTGCGCTTAACCCTGACGGCAGCATAGACATGGAGGCGATGAGGCGAATGATTGCAGCCGCCCGGCCCCTGTCGGTCACTTTCCACCGTGCCTTCGATGTCTCCACCCAGGATGCTTCAGAAGCCCTGGAAGCCATCATAGGCCTGGGATGCGAGCGCCTGCTGACATCCGGGAAGGAGGCTACGGCATGGGAGGGCCGCGACCTGATAGCGCGGCTGGTCGACCAGGCCGGCGGCCGCCTGATCGTCATGCCGGGCTCCGGCGTCAAGCCCCACAATCTCCCCGCCCTGCTCGCCGCAACCCACGCCACCGAATTCCACGGCACCTCGATCCCGTAGGAAAAGCAAGCGGATACGGCCCGGGCCTATCTTACCTTTACGTAGCGGACGCCGTGGGGGGCGATTACGTAGGTGCCCATGGGGATGTCCTGCTGGCGCCACAGGTCGCGGACAGTGTCGACACCCTCTATGCCTATCTTTGCCAGACAACCCGCCAGGTCGACCGGCGCAGCGTCTTCATTGAGATTGAAGATGCCGACGGCAGTGCCTCCGTCGGAGAGCTCCCTGGCCCAGATCTGGAACCCGTCCTCCTCCACCAGACAACGCGCCTGCCTGCCGAGGATGTCCTGGTTCACGGCATTCACTTCGTTGTTGCACAGCAGGTTGAAGGTGAAGTCGTCTATCTGGTCGATAGGGCAGCCTATCAGCATGTTGGACGCCAGCAGCGACCAGAGGCTGATGTGGCTGTACTGCTCGTCGGGAGTCAGGCGGCTGTCGTGGAGCCTTTCGCCCCAGCCCACCTTGCCCACCACCAGCATGTCAGGGTCGTTCCAATGTCCCGGACCGGCGTAGGGATAAAGCTCCTTCTGGAGAGCGAAACCGATGGTGCGGACCGATTCCCAGGTATCACTGATGTCACCGGTAGTGCGCCATGAGTTCGCATCCACGGCGTGCCCCCAGGTCCATACCTCGGCCATGCCGTACTGGCACAGCGAATAGAAGATGTCGCGGGGCTGCTGGCGCAGATACTCCTGCATCTTAAGGTAAGGACGCACGTAGGAAGCGGTGGAATGGTCGTTCTGGGCATTGTAGACCTTTGAATAGCCGCACCAGTCGTATTTGAGGTAGTCCACTCCCCATTCGTTCCAGGTCGCGGCGTCCTGAGCCTCGTGGCCCAGGGTCCCGAGATAGCCGCCGCAGGTGAGGTCGCCCGGGCTGGAGTAGATGCCCAGCCGCAGCCCGCGCGAATGGAGCCAGTCGCCCAGCGCCTTCATGTCGGGGAACTTGGAATTGGTGAGTATGCTGCCGTCGGCGGCCCTTTCATCGGCCTCCCAGGCATCGTCGATGTTGATGTAGCTGTAGCCGTAGTCGGCCAGGCCGCGGTTGACCAGGGCCGCCGCCGAGGCCATCACCTTCTCCTGGGAGACGCTGGTGCCCCAGCAGTTCCAGGAATTCCAGCCCATGGGCGGGGTGAGGGCGATGGTCTCGCCCACTTTGAGCGTGAATTCCACGCTGGCGGAGCCGAGAGCGTTGGTCGCCGTGAACACCACGGGATAGTCGCCGGCCTCGGATACGCTGCCGCCCAGCACACCATCCTCAGGGTTGAGTACCACGCCTTCAGGCAGACCTTCGGCGTCAAAGACCATGGGCCGCTCGCCAGAGAATGCCAGACGGAAGATCACCGGCGAACCGGGCCTCACCCCGAACACCAGCGGGCCGTTGTAGCGCGGGGTTGCGGGAGCCTTGGGAGTGAGGATGTAGGGCATGCTGAAAATTTCGGCAAGTTCCTCTCCGAACCTGGAATCACTGTATTTCACCCTCACGCGGGTGTTTTGGCCTGTGGCCCGGCCAAGGCGGGTTTCCTTCTTGGGGGAAAGCTTGACAGTACGGGTCTCATGAGAAGTTTCCTTGTTCGTAAATACATCTTCCACAACTACTTCCAGCGTTCCCTGAGTCTTCGTCAGACTGGAGAAAACCGTCTCGAAGGAATTGGGAGTCCGCTTCACGGTCATGGTCACGAAATCGGAGAGGACGGGCTTCCCGATGCGCGCCGCACCAGCGTAAAAGCCTCCCTCCCCGGCGCCGTTGTAGACGCGTACCGCTATCACATTCTCGCCGTCCCAGTTCACCAGACCAGGGTCGACGACGTATCGTCGCGGCTCCTCCCACATCTCGTAGAATCCAGCGGGATCGGTGCCGTCGCGGCCGGTCTTTCCCACCAGGACGCCGTTGAGGAAGGTCTCGTCGGTGTCGTCGATGGGACCAAGGTCGAGGAGCAGCTTGTCGGTGACGCCTTTCTTCAGGCTCGACGGAATCACCACATGTAATCTGTACCAGCCGAAGCCATTGGTCAGATCGATGCCCTGGAGACTCCAGTCCTTCTCGAAGCCAAGTATCTGCCACGCACTGTCGTCGAAGCCGGGCGCCGCCCAGGCAGTGTCGTCGCCGGCGCAGAAACGGCCTTCCGCCACATATACATCCTGTGCGGACAGGCTAAAGGATATGCCTGCAAGCAGCAGGAGTGCGAGAAACGGTCTTTTCATGGTTTTATCTCATTTAATAATCTACGGATCGTGTATCACCACAGGGCCCAAGAGGCCGGAGGGGCGGAGAGGGCTGCCTGGGGCGGGACCGGCGATGGTCCAGGTCTTTCGCTGCTGCTCCGGAAGGGACGCATCGTAGGCCAGACGGTTGTACCAGGTGCTTGTCACCTTGACTGTCAGGCTGTTGGATCCTTCTTTCAGAAGGCCCTCCAAGGGCAGACGATATGGCTCGCACCATACGACACCCGCAGGCCGGCCATTGACCTCAACTTCAGCGATCATGTCGACCACGCCAAGGTCGAGCACCATGTCGGCGTCGGCCTGTCCCTCCGGAACGACAAACGACGCCTCGTAGGTCGCCGTGCCGGAGAAGGCGCGTCCCTCCTTACCTATCGGAAGATCCATCCAGGGAACGAGCCGCTCCAGGGCGACAGGACCGGAAGGAGCTCCCCAACCCATGGGGAAACTGAGCTTCCATCCTTCGGGAACGATCCCATTCTCAGCGGAAAGCACGGGAAACGCCGGCTTCAGGCTGTCCGAGACCTCATCGCGAAGCACCACGAAACCGCTCTGGGCCCTGGCCAGGTCGAGAGCGACCTGAACCATCGAGCCTTCGCGGACGAACTCCAACGAGCCTATGCTTCCGTCGACCGGATCCCACCAGCAGGGAGTCCCCTCCCCTCGCAGCTGCACCGTCCCGGTGAAACCACGTCCAGGCGCGGGGGCAATGAAGAACCAGCGGGCGCCGGGAGCCTCGCGTTCGCACCACGACAGTTCAGCGCCGCCATCGGCGAAGTGCGGCTGCAGGCCGAAAGCGACGAGGGCCTCGTCGAGGCCTGTGCCGACGGCAAGCCGGCCTTTTCCGAGAGAGCTTATGGAGCCGGCCTCTGCCTCGCCCCATACCGATTCGACAGCTCTCTCGAAACGGTCCTCCACTCCGGGCCGCAGTGTCGCGGGAGCCACGGGCGGAGCGGCAATGACCCGCGCACCGTCATAGATCAGCTCGTAGAGCCTTTCCACGGTCTCGGGCAGCATGCGCTCGTTCTCCGGAATCCAGAGCACGGAATACGAGATCCCTTCAGGCGTAAACAGACGTCCGTCCTTGACACTCAGCCTGTTGATCAGCACGTCGGGATTGCAGTAGTCGTAGTCGAAGCCCTCCGGGAAACGGATGTCGCCCGACTGGCGGGCGCCGCTGCCCGTGTACTGGAATGGCTTGTGTCCCACCTCGTCGCCGAGGTACCAGAGCACGTCTTTCACGGGCAGGCCGCGCTCCAGCATGTAGCTCATGCGCGCCAGGCAGTCCGTAAATTCGTGCATGTACTTCCACCAGGTCTGGCCACGCAGGAACGGCGACCCGATGCCGTTGCCGAAACTTGTCCCCGGAGGCAGGAAGCCAATCTGAGGATTGTGGGTATAGGTATGGAACACGTTGTGCGTCACGCCCTGAGCCATGTTGAACGAAGCCACCTCGCGGAGCATCTGCCAGTGTTCGTCCCAGGTGAGTGAGAAACTGGTGAAGCTCTCGGCGTCCACGCGGCGCTTGCCGTAGATGTGCGCTGCCGAGGCAGTGGGACGTATGGGCTTGAAATCCAGATCGCCCACATAACCCTCGGAGAAGGGCTGCCAGAATTCGCACATGGGTATGTCGGCATACTTGAAGTATTCCAGAGGGTCCATGGTCACCACGTCTCCGCCAGCCGTCTCATATTCCACCCTCATGCCCTTCTCGTGGGCCATGTCGGTCATGAGACGGAAGAAATACTCGCAGTACAGGAAGTTCACGGTACGGCGCCAGTCGGTCAGGAAACGGCTCGTAGCCTCCTGGCTGTCAATCACATAGCCCATCAGCGCAGGCAGCCTGCGGGAGAGTTCGTAGCCCGCGGCGTCGGCGAATTCGTCTTCCATCCCAACGGTCCAGGTCTGGGTCTTGCACTCCCAGCTGTCCATGAGCATGCCTCCGGCAAGACCGCCCAGCGGCCCGTCCTGCAGCATGCCCACATAGTGCGAGAACTGGCTCTCGGCCCCTGCAGGGTCGAACTTGTTGCATTCCCAGCCCGTGGCCTCGGGAGGTGCCGGACCGTTCTGCCGTCCGGAGTTGACGTGGCCGATGCGGAGCACCGTCCAGCTTCCTTGCGGCAGATCGCCGTCCGGTGCAGTCCAGTCGAGAGTGCCGTCGGCCAGGAGGCAGTCGCTCAGGTCGAGCACGTTTTCAAGCTGCACGAAAGCCCTGGGGTCCTGCACAGTGTGCTCCTGATACAGTTCCTTTCCGGTCAGCGTCCAGCCCGCCTCGCCCCGCCAGCTGTTCTTGCGCGCGGCAGAGAAGAGGCGTATCGCTTCTATATGGCCCGGATGGGCATTGGTCAAGGTCAGCACATAGCGCTGAACGTCAAATGCTTCATTGCAGGCGAACTCGAAGTCGGCAGGGCTGCCGTCCTGCCAGTTGCCCATGGGCAGGGCCGCATCGACCAGCACCGCTTCCCCATCGGAAGTCTCCGCCGTAAGACGGACCTTGATACCGGGGTCGTAGACCTAGGCGTGTGAGATGGCGCCGATGGGCGGCAGTTGAAGCGTACGGACCACCGTACCCTCTGGAAGAGTAAACGCCACCCGCGCGGTGGAGCCCGCCTTTATATCGAGCCCCCCGGGCAGACTGCCTTCCAGCAGCGCCTTCCAGTGCGGATCGGAAGCCTCGGTGACAATGGGTCTCAGCGGCTCTCCCGTATCGCCGAGCGGCGTGGGAAAGGCCAGCACGGAGATGTCGCGGTAGTCACGCCACTCCTCGGAGGAAGGCTCGCCGACGGGCAGCGGCGCGACGGCACTGCTCCCTGCGGGAATGTCGGTACGCGACCAGACAAGCATCCGCATGGCCTCCTCGGGCGTGATCCAGGGCCCGCCGGCCATGGACCAGCCGGGGCAGGTCTGTATCGTGAGCCTCAGGCCAAGGCTGTCGGCCCTGCGGCCGAGATAGCTCACCATGTCCTCCCACTCGGGGCTGAGGGTGGTCAGCTGATGTCCCGTGGCAGGCCAGGGGCCGCCGAAATAGCCATGGAACCAGTGGATGCCGGAAATACCGGCCCCGGCGATGGCCTCAAGGTCGGCGTCTATGCCCTCCTTCGAGACGTTGCCGCCGATGAAATGGAACCAGGTCTCGGGGTAGTTGTCCTTGGGAGGCTGCAGGAACGCCGCCTCGTCGGCAGGGCCGAAAGCGGCGTCGTGCCCGCCGCCACAGGCGGAGAGCACGACAAGCGCAATGGTTAAAGCGAAAAGCCTTCTCATACCTCAAGGGCGTGTTCAAAACCCTCACGATACTTATACTGAAGCAGTTTCGTGGCTTCAGGATCGTGCATGAACTTCTGCACTATCGGGTTCCAGACCACGGGGCGTCCGAGCTCCATGGCGATGTTGCCGAGATTGCAGACGGTGCATGAAGAGTGGCCCACTTCCACGGGCACATTCGGGTCGTGGCGGCTGAGCACCGACTCGACAAAGGTGCGGTGATGGCCCACCTTGGTCTCGTAGGGCACGTCGTCGTCGTTCTTGGTCTCAGGCATGTTCCAGGCAGGATTCGAGGCCTCGAACTGGCCGCGGCTCACCTTCACCCAGCCGTCGTCGCCGTAGATCTGCACGCCCGGCGTGCTGCCGTCGAACGGCTCTTCGGAGACTATCACACCGTTGTCATACTTGAAGGTCAGGGCGTCGTAGAAGCTGTAGCCCGGAGGGATCACCTCCACGGGGCCGCTGCCGTCCTTGCCAAGGGCCCACTGCGCGATGTCGAACATATGGGCGCCCCAGTCGGTCATCAGGCCGCCGCCCATGGGCTTGTACCAGCGCCAGGCACCCCACAGCTGCTCGTTCTGCTCGGGAGTGATGACCGGGTCGAGGTCGGAGTGGTAGTACACCCATTCGGGCAGGGGGCCGAGCCACTTGTCCCAGTTGAGTCCTGCGGGGACTTCCATGCGCGGAAGATTGCAGGGCACGGGAGCGGCGGTCACGGGGTTCACGTCGTTGCGGCCCACGTACACCTTCAGCTTGCGTATCCGGCCCAGTTCGCCCTCGCGCGCCAGGGTCGCGGCGTGGATGAACTCCTCGCTGGAACGCTGCTGCGAACCGACCTGCAGGATGCGGTTGTACTTGCGCACGGCTTTCACCAGCTGCTGGCCCTCGTAGATGGTCAGGGTCATGGGTTTCTCAAGGTAGATGTCCTTGCCGGCCTTGCAGGCGGCGATGGCGATGACGGCATGCTGGTGGTCGGGCACAGCGATGACCACGGCGTCGATGTCGGGACGAGCCAGGAGGTCCTGATAGTCCTCATACATGTCGACCTTCACCTTCTTCTCGCCCTTGGACTGGTAGTGCTCCTTCACGCGGCGCGCGAAACGATCTCGCTTGATGTCGTACACGTCGCAGCCAGCCACCACGCGAACGTCGTCCATCGACATGAAGCCGCTTAGCAGGTACATGGCCTGCTGGCCCAGGCCGATGAAGCCCATCTGGACCTTGGCGTTCTTCGACTTTGCCTTGGCAGCCGGGGCAGCGGGAGCGGCGCCGGCAAGCTGGAACGGAACTACGGTCGCAGCTGCGCCGAGAGCGGAATAACGGAGGAAATCTCTTCTTTTCATTTCGGGAAATATTTAGGTTATTATATTGATTTACTGCTATTTGACAAGTTTGATACCCTTGGGGACCTTGATCTCGGAGGTGATGCTGCCGTCGGGCGTGCGATGGTGCGAAACCTCTATGAGTCCATATGGCGTAGGGAAGCTGCCTTCCGCCCATTCGAGGTCGCCGAGCTGCGGCTCGATGCGCACTTCGCTGAAGCCCACGCCCACGGGCTCGATGCCGAGTACATGGCGGCTGAGCCAGGTAGTCGGGCCCGAGGCCCAGCCGTGGCAGAAGCTGTGGCGAAGGCCCACGTAGCACCAGGCCCCGCCGTCGGCGTGGATGTCGAACTTGCCTTCGGGGACGACTTCGTCAATGCGGGCAGCGTTCTGCCCGTCATGGTAGTTGAAGTCTTCCCAGAAAGTAGTGGCACCGAGGTCGAGCATGCCGCCCCAGTAGTCGGACATAAGGTGCAGGGCTTCTATGTAGTGGCCCGCGGCGGCCATGGCCTCGAGCATGTAGTAGCCCATGAAGGAGGTGCAGCCATAGGGGCCGTTCCACTCCACCACCCCGGCCGCTTCGGCGGGATCGAGCAGGCCTGCCAGCGCGAGCAGCGCAGCAGCCTGGCCGCTGCCTGCCGGATCGGGCACGTAGGTCCTGAGTTCCGCGGCCACGCGGGAGCATTCCTCCTCAAGCGCCGTGTCGCCGAGGGCGTTGGCGAGTCCGGCTCCGGCGTCGAGCGCCATCACCGAGAGGGCCTGCAGGCCGGCATGTATGGCTTCAGGCTGGTCGTTCGTAGGCCAGTCGAGGAAACGTCCCTCCTCGAAGGCCTCGCGGCAGCCGTCCATCTGTCCCATGACGGTGTGCAGCAGTTCCTTCAGGTATGCGTGCTGGGCCTCAAGGTATTCCTTGTCCCCGTACCATTTGTACAGATGTTCCTGGATGATGATCCACCAGAGAGAATAGGAGCACATGCCGTTCATCCACTCAGTAGGCGGGGTCTTGGCGCGCACATAGTCGAGGCTCTTGCGGACGACCTCCTGGTCGCCGAACACCGTGTTGACGGCCATCACCTCGGGATGCATGTCGCCCAGCCACACCAGGCGGTCGCGCTTGATGCCGTCCCAGAGGTACTCCTGCATGCAGAGATGTACCGTGTAGGCACCGGTATTCCAGATATCGGTCAGGCGCTGGTCGCTGCAGCGGAAGGAGCCCAGGTACGGCAGGTCGCGGTATTTCGAGATGGCCCGCACAGCGACAACGGGAACTTCCCAGCCGGCGTCGAGCAGGTCGAGGCGGGCGAAGCGGAAGCCACTGTTGCCCACCTCAACGCAGCCCAGCCAGGGAACCGATATCTCGAAGTCCCTGACCGAGTGGTCGTTGGTCGCGGTTGAACCCTTGGCCTCGACGCTGCTCAGAGCCTCGCTCACCGACTCGCCGAGGCAGAGCCGGAAGCGTGCGGCCCTATGGTCGCCGTCAATGGCACGGACTATCTGTATGCCGCCCTGTATCTCGCGCCCGAAGTCGAGCAGTACCGAGCCGCCTTTGGAAAAGACCGTCACTCCGGGTTCGTCGGTAGACACCTGGCCGGCATAGGGCTCGGTAAGGTGCTCCGCGTTCTCCACCGCGCCTCTCGCGAGCACGACACGGGTGGGGGTCAGGTATTCGCTGACTATCTCGCCCGAACCGGCGGTGACCCGCTCTTCCTGCTTCTCGCAGGACAGAGTCAGGGCCAGCAGGGCTGCGAAAAATATGAAACGTCTCATAAGGTTACGGTATAAGTGCCTGCCTCATAGTCTTTCGGCTCATCGGAACCCGGCAGGGTGACGGTGGCAGTCGCGCCTTCAGGGATGGTGAAGGTCCAGGTGCAGTCGTCGCCGTCGTACTTCCAGCAGCTCCTGATCAGGCCGGCCGCCGATTGGAAGGAGGCGTCCAGGTAGCCGAGGCGCTTGTCGGGCACGGGCTTCATGATGATGTGGCGGAAGCCGGGATCGGCAGTGTCGGCGGCTATGCCGGCGGCGCATTCCCAGATCCACTGGCCCACACAGCCGTATGCGTAGTGGTTGAAGCTGTTCATGCCGCTCGGGCCCATGCCCTTGTCGGCCATGTAGCTGTTCCAGCGCTCCCAGATGGTGGTGGCGCCGTTGTCCACGGAGTAGAGCCAGCTGGGGTTCTTCCTCTGGAAGAGGAGGTCCCAGGCCACGTCGGCCATGCCGTTCTCGGTCAGGGTCGTCATCAGGATGGACGTGCCGAGGAAGCCGGTCTGGAGGCAGCCGTCGTGGTCGGCGAAGTTCTGGCGGAGACGGGCGCACATGGCCTCCTTCGCCTCGCCCTCGACCAGGCGGTTCTTCAGCGCGAAAAGAGCCGGGGTCTGCATGGTGTTGAGTATGGCGAGCTTGAAGGTTCCGTCAGGATTCATGAACTTCGTGCGGATATAGTCGCGGGCTTCCTGCTGCATGGCCTCGTACTTGGCTGCGTCGCGGCCGGTGGAGAGCGCCATGTCACGCATCATGCCTGCGTCGAGGGCCCAGTAGGACGCTCCGAGATAGCACCAGTACTGCTCGGCCTGGCGGCGGGTCGCGGCATCGATGAAAGCGCGGCCGCTGCAGCTCTCGAGGGGCTCATAGCCCACCCAGTCAGCCCACTGGTAGTTGCGGTTCTCATCTTTCAGGGCGACATGGTCGTACTTGGTCTCGGCCACATGGTCCATGAACTTCTCCATGGCTTCCCAGTTCTCGTCGACCAGGCTCTTGTCGCCGAACTGCTTCCAGACCGTCCAGGGCACGATCACGCCGGCATCGGCCCAGCCCAGACGCATCATCTCGTTGCCGTACTGTGCCTTCGGGGCCACGCCAGGGAAGCCGCCGGTCTCGCTCTGGGAGTCGCGCATGTCGCGCATCCATTTGTGGAAGAAGCCGTCGGTGTTGGCGAAGAAGGTTCCGGTCTCTGTGAAGACCTGCGTGTCGGCGGTCCAGCCCAGGCGCTCATTGCGCTGCGGGCAGTCGGTAGGCACGGAGAGATAGTTGGAGAGCTGTCCCCAATAAGCATTGGCTATCAGCCTGTTGATGGATTCATCACCGGTTTCTATCTTGCCGGTTTCCAGGTTCTTTGCTATGGAAGTCACGGGAACCGAGGCAATGCTCCTGAACTGTACGGGAGCGTCCGCGGTCACGGAGATGAAGCGGTAACCCCAGAAGGATGCGCGGGGCCTGTAGTCCACGAAGTCTCCGGCAGGGCCGAAGGTATAGGTCATCCATATCTCGTCGGGATCCACGCGGAGGTTGCGCCTGTGGGCGCTGCCCTCGGGGCCGTCCATGCCGCGGCTCTCGGCGCCGTTGCCGTCGTTGACTATCTCGGCGGGATGGCAGATGAGATAGGTGCCCTCATCGGCCTTGAAGCAGAACTGGGGCACTGCGGCGGCGTTCTGCCCGAAGTCGACCACCAGCGTCTCGCCGGGGTTGAGCTCGATCACTTCGCCGTCGGCGTAGCTGCGCTTGACGACCACTGTGCCATGCTCCACTTCCTCTTCCTTCTCCGATTCCACCGCACCGGTAACTCCCTCCCACACGTAAATCTTCACGGGAAGAAGCGTAAGATCCTCTCGCTGATAGATTTCGGCTCCTTCGGAGGGCAGGATCTCGCCCGCGAACTCAGTGTTGACCTCGGGGGTCTTGAGCAGTTCCGGAGTGGCGTAGCCGGGCAGGCAGCGGGCGTCGTATTCCTCGCCGTCGAAGATGCCGGCATGCTTCACGGGGCCGGCGATGCCGGCGGTCCAGTGCTCGGTGTCGGTACCGAAGAGTTCGGTACTGCCATCGGCATAGGTGAGCTCCAGCACGCCGCGGAAGGCGCACTTCTTGCCCTGCATGGTCTCCATGCCGCCATCGGTGACGATCTTGTCGGCCCACCAGCCGGGGGTCACCTGCGCGGACAGCTGGTTGACAGCGCCGGCCTTCCTGTTGAAGACGTCGGTGATGTCGTAGGTGAAGGAACGCTTGGTCTTGGCGAAGTGGGTGAAGCCGGGCTTGAGCACCTCCTTGCCTATCAGCTTCCCGTTGATGAAGATGTCGTGGACGCCCAGGCTGGTGGCCATCCATACGGCTTTCTTCACTTTCTTTGCATTGGTGACTTCGGCGACGAACCAGCTCGCACCGTCGGCGCTGCGGTACACCTCTTTTGCGGGTCCGTCCGCTATGGGAGCGTCTACCACGGATATCCACTGGGAAGCCTCCCATGCGGAACCATTGAGAGAGCCGGTGCGTACACCGACTTCGACGGGCGCCTGCCTCACGCAGGCCGTCAGCATGGCGGCGACGGCCGCCAGCAGTATGAATTTCGCTTTCATTGCTTGAGTCTATTCAAAGATTTCGGGGATAGTACGGCCGAACCAGGCGCGGTGCGGTTCGACGCCGAGGAGGTCGGCCATGATGGCAGCGACGTCATACTGCATGACACTCAGGTCGTCGAAGCAGTAGCCTTTCTTTATGCCCTTGCCCGTGATGATGAGCGGGGTCTCCATCTCCATCATCGTGCGTCCGCCATGGCCATGGTCTATTCCGCCGTGGTCGGAGGTCAGGATGATGACGGATTTGTCGAGGATTCCGGCCTCGTCTATGGCCTTCAGAACTTCGCCGACCCAGGCGTCAAGTTCCTTGATCTTCTCGTAGTAGGCAGGTGTGTCATGTCCTGCTCCATGGCCGACACCGTCGGGTTCGTCCCAGATGATAGCTGCCAGGCGGGGTTTCTTTTCCTTGATATAGTTGCATGCGACCTCGCAGAGCTCGTACTGAGGCACATGGGCGTGATAGCTCAGAGAGAGCGTGTCGACCAGGTACTTGATGCCGCTCCACTGGTGGATCACGCCGGTCTCGGCGTCGGGTTCCTTATCGCGCAGCAGCTGGAAAATATTGGGAAACAGTCCGTTGCGATGGATCAGACGGGGCTCGAGGTCGGGAGTCTGAGAGCAGCACTCGAAGAAGCCGTGAACCTCGGGACCCACGCCGGTGAACATGGATTCCCAGTTGCCGGCGCTGCTAGAAGGCAGTACCGTACGCTTCTTGAGGGTATAGGCGCCCTTGGCCATCATCTGCTTGGCGTGGATCATCTCGGACTTCTCCACGCTGTACGCGCCCCAGCCGTCAAGACCGATGTAGAATACGTGTTCAACTTCATGTGACTTCTTGCTGCAGCATCCGGAAAAGATAAGCAGGCCGGCCGCTGCGGCAAGGAATAATGTTCTGAATTTCATATCTTTAAGACTTTAATATTGCAGGATGGCGGTCACGGGATAGTGGTCGGAGACATAGGGGCAGCCAAGGTAGGGCTGGGTCACGCGGGCGAACTCGCTGCAGCCGGAGAAGCCGCTGTAGAAGATGAAGTCGATGGGCTTTGTGCCCTTCACCTTGCCCCAGTCGTGCCAGGTCACCTGGTAGTCGGTCACGGGAGCCGTTTCACGGGCATCCTGCATCATTCCGCGGAGGTCGTTGAGGCAGGGGTTGTCGGGAGTGACGTTGAAGTCGCCGCAGAGCACCATCGGGTAGCCATCGGGATTCATGGCGGCGATACGGTCGACTACGAGTGCCAGGCCATTGCGGCGGGCCTCACGGCCTACATGGTCGAGATGGGTGTTCACGAAATAGAAGTGCCTGTCGGTCTTCTTGTCATGCATGAGCGTCCAGGTGGCGGTACGCTTGCAGGCGGCATCCCAACCGAAAGAAGGCACATCGGGCGTCTCGGAGAGCCAATAGGTTCCCCAGTCCTCGAGTTCCACGCGCTCCGTGTCGTAGAACACGGCCATGTGCTCGCCGTCGTGCACGCCGTCCTCGCGGCCTACGCCGACGTACTTGTAGCCGGGGCAGTTCTCCTCGAGGTAAGTGAGCTGGAAGTCAAGGGCTTCCTGCACGCCGAACACGGCCGGGCGCTGGTCCTGGACCATGGCGGCCGCGGCTTCGCGGCGGTTTTCCCACACGAAGTCGCCGTCGTCGGCGGTTCCGTAGCGGATGTTGTACGACATTACCTTGAGCGGCTCATCTTTCTGGGCCTTGCAGCCCGCAGGCAGCAGCGTCAGGGCTGCCAGGCAAAGAGCCAGGGGAATAAGGAACAGTTTCTTCATATCATGCTATTTTAAAGTTTGATCTTTCCACTCTTGTCAACGTGCACCGTGGCGCTCTGGCCGTCACCCCAGAGGACCGTAAGGTCGAAGGGGACGTTGGTGGTCACTGTGATCTCGGGCTTCGCTTCCGCAGAGGCGCGCCTGGCGACCTTGAGTCCCAGCACTCCCTCCGGACCGAATGGATAGCGCTCAATGCCGTGGGCCTCGGTCTGCCGGAGGTCCCACTCCACCTTGCCCCCGGCGAAGTCGGAACGTATGCCCAGGATGCATTCGATGAACTCCGCGATGGGCGGCAGTCCCGCCCAGCCCACGAAGTCCCTGCGGGCCATGAAGCCGGGCTCGATGCGCTCCGGCGCGTAGTATTCCCAGAAGGTGCCGGTGTCTTTCCACACCTGGAACACCCCGCCGAAGTGGTTGTCGGCCACCTCGCGGCAGAGCTCGCGGTACCCCCTCTTCCACAGGCCGTCAATCACCATGTAGTTGGCTCCGGGCCAGATTCCGCCCTGCCAGTAGCGTCCGTTGGGATTGTATTTCTTATGGTCGGCGCTCAGCGAGGGCACGCGGTGCGGGCGGTTGAACTCCGCGGTGTCGCGCAGGTGCTCCACCAGCGCGTCCAGCCTCTCGCCCTCGAGCACGTCGGTCTGGAGTGCCCAGAAAGCCGAGATTCCCTTCACCTTGGAGCGCGAGCCGTCGGCGTAGACGTCGTATAGGAAGCGCGTGTCAGGGTCCCACATGTTGTCGTTGATCCAGGCCTTGAGGAACTTCATCTCGTCTTCCATCTCCTCGATCTCCTGCCAGCGCTCGATGTAGAAGCCTATCTGCATCAGGCAGTCGTTGACGAGATACTGCTGGAGGTTGGTGTCGAGCCAGGTCATGTGTCCGTTGGAGAAGATCTGGTTGTAGCCTTCCTCCACGCGCGGCAGGTTGTCCATGCCTGTCCCCCACCCGGAGCTCCAGTAGGTGCCGTCCTTCCAGGTGCGGTTGAGCTTCCACCACTGTGCATAGGCCACCAGGGCCGGAAACACGCGGTGCAGGCGGTCGATGTCGCCGAACTGCTTGTAGTACAGGAGTTCGGCCCAGGGAAGAAGGTTCGGCCCCGTGGACGTGGGGTCGTAGCGCTCGAAGCAGTCGCTGCCGTCGGAGCGGATCTCGCGGCAGATGAAGCCGTCCTGGTGCTGCTTCGCGTAGAAGTTGTCGAGAGTTCGCTGGAAGGGGAAAAAGCGGTAGCCGTAGCGGGCGAAGAGCATCATGAAGGAATCGTCCCACATGAAGATGTTGCCGTTGTAGGCCACGTCGAGAAAAGGGCTCACGAAGCCCGAACCTTCCTGCGGCTGGCGTATGTTGCCCACGGCTATCTGCCAGGCGTGCCAGTACATCTCCACTTCCTTCTCATGCCCCTCCCAGAAGGGCGCGGGGAGAATCTTCTTTGCCTCGGCGAAGCTCTTCGGCTTGAGAGTCTCCATCTTCATGGTCCGGTATGGATTCTCGGACACGAAGAGGTTCTTCACGTAAGTGTTCTTGTAGGGCAGCTCATAGGGGCCGCTCGTCAGGCCCTGGGCCTGAAGCAGTCCTGCGGAAAGCAGCGTCAGAACCGCAGTTGCGGCAAGGCGGAGAATTTTCATTTTGTCACGAGGCTCTTGAGTATGCGGGTCAGTTCGTAGTTGCGGTAGGTGCCGCAGAAGGCGTAGGAGCCGGGGCCGTAGGCGAAGACGGGCACCACCGAAGGGGTGTGGTCGTCGGAGACGAAGGTCGCCAGCACGTGTCCGGTCGAAAGGTCGCCGTCGAGCAGGGTCAGGCCGCCGGTCTCGTGGTCGGCGGTCACGATGACGAGGGTCTGGCCGTCGGCGTCGGCGAAGCGCATGGCCTCAGCCACCGCCAGGTCGAAGCTGAAGGTCTCGATGATAGCCGCAGGGACGGTCTTGGCGTGGCCGGCGTAGTCGATCTTGGCTCCTTCCACCATGAGGAAGAAGCCCTTGTCGGAGCGTTTCTGCAGCATGGCTATGGAGCGGCGGGTGGCTTCGGCCAGCAGGTCGAGGTTGGCTTCCTCGGCCGAGCGGCCGAGCTTGTCGTCGATGCAGAGCACCTTGCCAGGGGTGGAGTCTATCCCCTTGACGTCAGTGATATAGCTGTAGCCATTGTCCTTGACACCCTTGAGCATGTCGATGCCGTCGGAGCGGCGGCCTTCCACGTAGTCGCGGCCGCTGCCGCAGATCAGGTCGACCTTGGAAGTCAGCCAGTAGGAAGTGATGTGTTCGAGGCTGTCACGCTCGGAGCAATGTGCGAAGTAGGCTGCCGGAGTGGCGTCGGCCACGTCGCCGAGGGTCAGCACACCGGTCGACTTGCCCATCGAGCCGAAGAGGTCGGTCATCGAGGGTATCGGCTCGGAGCCGTCCCAGTTGGAGGAGATGTGGCGGGTCCATGAGGGTTCGCCCGTGGCAAGGCTGCTTCCGCCGCCTGCCGAGTCGCCGATGAAGTCGTCCTGAGGATTGTAGACCTGTATGCCGGTGGCCTTCATCTTGAGCATGGAAAGTTCGAGGCCGTTGGCGTAGGCCGCAGCCATCACGTGGTTGAAGCCCATGCCGTCGCCGATGAGGAAGATCACGTTCCTGATCTTCTTCGGCGAGGCGTTGTCGCTGCGGTAGCTCGGGGTGTAAGTCTCTATGGGCTTGGAAATCTTCATCTTCTCGTTCTGGAAGCCGGAGAAGTCGCGGGTCGCGCGGTCGAGGCGCCTGGTGCCTGTCACCCCGGAAGCGGTGGCGTGCTCGCCCATGATGAAGTTCTTGTTGCCCCAGTTCTCGAAGAACTGTGCCGCGGCTGCCGGATGGTCAGTGTTGATGATGTCGACGCCGAGTTTCCAGAAAGTGAAATAGGTCGTAACGCTCTCGGGACTGTTCCAGAAGCGTATTGGCTTTCCGGCGGCGTGGGCCCTGGCTATGGCTTTCTCAACTGCATCGAGCTCGGGCACCATCATGCGTCCCTTGCCGTTCCAGTGTGCGGAGTAGAGGCGGAAATTGTTGCTGAACAGGCCGATGCGGGCGAGTTGCTCGGGAGTGTAGTCCTCGCGCAGGTCGCCGTCGAAACTCACGAATGCGGGATAGTCGGCGAACTGTGCCTTGTCCGGCGTGTTACCCGTGATGACTACCTTCACCCCGTTGTCGCTGCAGAACACGTCGGGATACTGCTGAAGCAGCGCTATCACGGCGGAGAGCTCGGGCTCCGTGTCGCTCTTGAGCTCCACCATCAGCTGCAGGCGGGCGTCGCTACGTTTCCAGGCACGGCCGCCGTTGGCGCGGAACATCTGTACGATAGGCTTGACATACATGGCCTCGAAACTGCGTTCGGGCCGGAGGTCACGCCTGTCGTGGCCCACTAGCAGCTGGCCGTCCACCAGGAACACGTCGGCCTCGATAGAGGTGCAGTGCTGCGAGTAGGCCTCCCAGAAGGGGGCCGTGCGCTCATAGTCGTTGTGGGAATGCAATATGACCGGGAACTGGGCCGCGGCGAGTGTCGGCAGCAATACTGCCAGGAAAAGCAATGCTTTTTTCATGATCTATTTGCGATACAGATAATCAACGTCGATGGGTTTGAAGCGGGCTTCTCCCTCGGCTTTCCAGGCCCAGCGGAGCGAATTGCCCTCATAGTCTTCGAGATAGACTAGCCTGTAGGGGTGCAGGCCTTTCAGCAGGGGGATGCGGCCCGTCGCCACGATTGCGGAGTGGGAACCGTCGTTGTCGACCACCCTCACCCCGTCGATGTCGAGCACGGAGCCGTCGTCGCTCATGAGGGCGAAGCTCCAGATGCCGTCTTCCGGAACGTCTATCCAGCCCGTGAACACGTAGCCGAAGTGGTCTTCATCCGGGGCCTGGTCGATCGAGGGCATTGGCAAGGTGCCTCGGGACACGACCGGGCTCGCCAGCACGTCTGCAGTACATGTGAAGACACCCCGGTGATATGTATAGCTGCAGCCGTGTCCCAGCCCCGTCACATCGTCGGCGGGCTGGAAGAAGGCCTTGACCACGGGGATGGAGGCCTCCGGCGAAGCTTCGCAGCCTTCCTTCCAGGCGCGGGCGCGGATGCGGGTGGTCTCTTCGAGGGTGAAGGGTCCGGTGTAAACCGGGCTCTGCTGCGTGGGTTCGCTGCCGTCGAGGGTATAGTGGATGGCGGCGCCTTCGGTGCGGGTAGCCAGCGTGATTTCGGTCCTGTCGCGGAAGAGGTCGATGTCGCCCAGGACCGCGGGAGTCGAGACCATGGAATGCGTGCTCATCGAATACGGGGCGGGCAGGTCCTCACGCGATTTCACCGGCTTCGAGGAGAGGGAGAACTCAAGCTTGCCCCCGGCCATTATCTCGTCGTAGGTGATATAGTTGCAGGGCAGCGTCCTGCCGTTGAGCTTCACGTCGGAGACATACGGGCGGCCCGGGTGGTCTGCCGTGATCGTAAGGGCGTTGCCGTTGCCGAGGGCTATGGCGGCTTTCCTGAACAAAGGCGCGGCCAGGACATATTCTCCCGTCCCCGGGCATGCGGGATAGATGCCCAGCGACGCGAGCACATACCAGGCGCTCATCTGGCCGCAGTCCTCGTTGCCGCACACGCCTTCAGGAGTGATGTCGTACATCTCACCGAGCAGTTCGCGGACCACCTTCTGGCTCATCGAGGGCTTGCCGTACCAGTTGTAGAGCCAGGCCATATGGTGGCTGGGCTCATTGCCGTGGGCATACTGGCCCTTGAGACCGGTGATGTCGGACACCCTCACCTCGGCACTGCGGTCTTCGAAAGTGAAGAGCGAGTCGAGGGCGGCGAGCATGGCGTCGCGGCCGCCCATCATTTCGGCGTGTCCTGCAGGGTCGTGCGGCACAAAGAAGCGGGACTGCCAGGGGATGGCTTCGGTATATTCGCGTGTACTGCCTATCGGGTCGAATGGAGTCATCCATGAGCCGTCGCTGCGGTGGCCGCGCATGAAGCCGGTGGCGGGATCGAACACGTTGCGCCAGCTCTGGGCCCGGCGGTCGTATTCCGCTGCTATATCATTGAGGCCCAGGCTCTCTGCCATGCGGGCTATGCACCAGTCGTCATAGGCGAACTCGAGGGTCTGCGACACCGACTGGGCCATGCGGTCGGCGGGTATATAGCCATATTTCACATAGAGTTCGGAAGCGGGCTGCTTGTTCTTGTTCGACGACGCGACCATCGCCGTCAGGGCATCCTTGCCGTCGAAGCTGCGTATGCCGCGGAGCCAGGCGTCGGCCAGTACGCTGACGCTGTGGTATCCTATCATGCATCCTGTCTCGCCATATGCCAGCGGCCAGATGGGAAGTTCGCCCCAGTCGTGGTACATCTTGAGCATGCTGGAGGCCATGTCGCCCACGAGGCCGGGATTGATGATGGTCTGGAGTGGGTTCCAGCTGCGGAAAGTGTCCCAAAGGGAGAGCGTGGAATAGTACGGGGGCTGGCCTGTGTCGGCTATGTTGTTGGGGCACACGAGGGTATGGTAGAAGCAGGTGTAGAACTGCTCCGTGGGGCCGCCTTCCACGACAATGCTGCCGAGGGAGCTGCTCCAGTCGTCGGTGGTGATGGCGCAGACTTCGTCGAAGCTGCGGCCCCGGGTCTCCACGACGCGGTTGCCCTTGGCGGCCTCCGCTCCGGTATAGGAGATGCCGGCGTAGATGGTGATTTCTCTCACGTCGTCGGCGAAGCTGAGCAGGAGTTTGCCCGGAACTGGCTGGACGGCGTCGAGGAAGGGCACTGAGAATTTCGCTGAGAGGTAGATGTCCCTGTCCCTGATCCATCCGTCCACCCTGCGGTGGCCCTTGATCTCGTCGTGGGCCACTGCCTGGAGGCTGGCCTGGGTGGCGTGGGTTTCGTCGCCTATGCCGTGGAGGGCGTCGACAAGTATCCTGCGGGGGCCTTCACCGCTGAAGGTATAGCGGTGGACGCCGGTATGGGGTGCGGCGGTGAGTTCGGCTGTGATGCCGGCGGGGAAATCCACCTTATAGTAGCCGGGACGGGCGTATTCGTCGTCATGGCTGAATTGCAGTGGCTCGACTGTGCCCAGTCCGGGGGTCACGAGGAAGTCGCCGAGGTCGGCGCAGCCGGTACCGGAGAGGTGGGTATGGCTGAAGCCCAGGATGGCGCTGTCGCTGTAGTGGTAGCCGGAGCTTCCGTCCCAGCCGTAGGTCCGGGTATCGGGGCTGAGCTGGACGAGGCCATAGGGGGTCGTGGCGCCGGGATAGGTATGGCCGTGGAAGCCGGTGCCATTGAAAACATGTACTTGATCTATGGGGCTGACGGGCGTGCTCTTCTGGCATCCGCTCAGGGCAGCCAGGCATAAAATTGCGAGGAGAAGCAGAGATTTTTTCATGACCTTAAATTTACAAAAAAATCCCCAATCCTCCCCGAAAAATCATCCAAAATAGCTGCGCTTGCGCCAAGGCGCGGGTGGCTTTTGGAGCCGCGAGCATTTTTTCTGCGAGCGGGACAAAAGCCAGAGCCGCGAAGCCAGCAGGCGTGGATTAGCGGTAGGAGATGGAGACGGGGCCGAGGAGGCCGGAGGGTTGCAGGGGTGCGTCGGCGGAGAAGGGCTGGTGGTTGGTCCAGGTCCTGCGGTCGGAGGCCGGGAGACCCTCGTCGCCGATCAGACGGTTCTGCCAGTTGTTGTAGACCGTGACCTCAAGCACGTTCTCCCCTTCCCTGAGCCACTTGCCTATTTCCATGCCGTACGGGAAAGTCCATGCACCGCCGACCTCATGCCCGTTCACCCTCACCGTGGCAAGCACCATCGCCTCTCCCAGGTCGAGCACCGCCTGCGATAACGCCGGCATCGTGAACTCCTTGCGGTAGGTCGCAGCCCCGGAATAGTATTTCACCTCAGGGTCGTCGCTCAGGCTCCAGTCGGCCAGCGAGTCGAAACTGCGGGTGAAGGCCGGATTGCCCGCCGACTCGGCGAACTCCACCGCCCAGGGGCCGTCAAGCGTGAGAGACTCCTGCAGGACAGCCTGCGCAGGCGCCGTAGCCTTCGCCCTGAATATCACGAAGAAACTCTGGAGCGGAGCCATCTCGAACGACTCCCCTGCCCAGGCACGACGCGTTCCGGACACAGGATCCCAAAGCTCCGCCTGCATGCGCGGATCGACCCGGAAATGCGGGACGAGCGTAATCAGTGAATCCTCCTGGTTCGACACGAAAAAGATGTCGCCGTCGGCTCCGAGAGTCCTGTGGATGAAGAGGATGTCGGCTTCTCCATCGTAGGAGAAATCAGGCTCCACACCCAGGTCGTCGAAGGCCTGTTCCAAAGGAGTGCCGTCGGGATAAGCCAGACCCTTGCCACTGCCGTTCCATATCTTTTCGGCAAGATCCTTCACCTTCTCGTCGGAAGTGAATATGTCGTGCTGCTTGCTGGGCGAACGCACCGGGGCCGGGCCTATGATGGAAAGGCCCTCCTTCACGAAGCCGGCGATCACCTCCAGCACCTCGGGACGCATCGAATCCTGGCGCGGCAGCACCAGCAGGCGGTATTCCATGCCGCTGTCGAGCACCAGACGGCCATCACGCACCCTGGCATGATTGCGCAGCACATCGGCATTTATGTAGTCGAAACTGTAGCCCTTGGGCAGCGGCGGGTCGCAGACGCCCGTCATCTTGGGAACGTCCTCGCCGATGAAATACGCCACGTCGGCCACATAGCGTCCCTGCTGCAGCATGAAGTTGCAGCGGCGAAGGTAGTCGATGAAGGGCTTCATGCCGTCGAACCATGCATTGTTGCGGTTGAACTCGTTGCCGAACCATGCGGCGCGGCCGGGCTTGCGGTCGTCGGGCTGCTGGATGTACAGGTGCAGCAGGGTGGCATTGATGCCTTCCGAGAAGAAACGGTCCACGCGCTGCTTCATAAGGCGCGGATAACGGCTGTACGGCGGGCCGCCCGCGGTGCACGACTCAGCCCAGATACGGTTCTTGCCGTAGATATGGCCGCAGGAAGACGCGGCGCGGTTCTCTATGTCGCCAAGGCTGCCCTCACTCCAGAACTCGCCCGCGATCTGGTCGCTCTGGCCGCCGTAGAGCAGGAACTCGCCGGGGAAGCCCCAGTGGCCGTAGCATTCCAGCCAGGTCTCCAGGCCGTCGGCATTGGCCTTCTGGCGCAGGCCACCGACGTAGTCGTAAGCCACGCGGTCGGCCACCAGGCGCCTGACGTCCCAGAGGAAGCGCTCGCTCTCCTCCATGGTGCTCACCGCCCTGCCCTGAAGAACGGGAAGATACTGGACGGGATCGTAACCGTAGGTCTTCCTGAATACTTCCACCATGTCGTCGGTCCAGTTCTGGCCGCCGGTCTCGTAGCTGTCCTCCACCACCACCTTCCAGGTCTTGCGGTCCTCGGGCGGGATGCGGCGCAGCAGCTCGCCTACGAAGGCGTCGTAGTGCCGGGCGATGTGTTTGCGGCTCATCTTGTCGACCTCCAGGCCCGTGCCTTCAGGCACCGCCGGGCCGTTGGTCACGCCGGTGCTCTGCATGTAGCTCGTCAGAATGGTCCATTTGCCGTCGGGCACCTTCCAGGACAGCTTCCCGTCCTTCACCCTGCCGGTCAGGTCCTGCAGGAAGATAAGGTCCACCATATAGCGGAAGTTTACATACTGCGGCGTGTCCCACATGTAGGCATCCCACATGGGCAGGGGCTCCTGGTACATCTTGGCCAGGGATTTCTCCGCGTAGCGCGGCATGTAGGCAATCTCTGAGAAAGTGACGGTTATCGTGCCGTCGGAAGGCTCCTCGAAGCGCAGGGTGTACTCTCCGGCCGGGGTCTCGTGCAGGGCTTCCACCCAGGGTGCGAGGGGCTTGAAGCCTACGTTAAGGCCGAGATTGTGACGGTCGTAGGTAAACGAGAGAAGCTCCTTCCCGCCCTGAGTGAGGGTCACGGGGGTCCACTGCTCACCGTCGCTCTCGATCACGAGCGAACGTACGGTGAAGGGGACGTTTATCCTGATGGCAGAAGGAATGCCGCTGCGTGTCTTGAGCGTGCGGCTGACGGAAGAACCTTTCACCGTAGGGTATGCCTGGACGGCAATAAGGCTTCCGGGTGCGAAGTCAGGAAGTTCTATGAGCTGCTCGGCGCCGTTGCCCTCCACTTCCTGGAAATGGCCTTCCACATATTTCATGCTCTGCTCCGGGGTGATCCACGGTCCGCCGGACTGGCTCCAGCCGGGACAGTTGAACATGCCTATCTCGATCCCGAGCTCCCCTGCCGTCTTCATGGCCTGACGGGTGATGTCCCACCATTCGTCGGAGAAGAGCTTCACCGGGCCGTCGCATTCGTCAACGCCCTGGTTGCCGATAAATGCGCGGGTGATCCCCACGCGTTTCATGGCCTCAAGATCCTTGACTACACCTTCCTTTGAGATATGATTGTCGAGCCAGTACCAGTACGCGGCCACCCGCACCGAATCAGGCGGTGCGACAAAACCTTTCTCCAGCCCCTTCCAGGGCCCTTTCTGGCAGCCGGCCAGCATCACCAGCATTCCCAACAGAACAAAAAGAGAGCACTTTTTCATGACAGTCGCAAATGATTCAGTCTCCATGAGGGCTACGGGGGCCCATTTTTTTGTTAAAAATAATTATTTTTTCCAAGAACGTCAAGCGCCGTAACGAGTAATGATTAAGAGAAAGAATGAGTATATTTGTAAAATTGTATCCCTTATAGAACATCCTTATGAATAAAGCTTTGATTCTCTTATCCTTATTGTTGGTTTCCCTTTCGTTGGCAGCCCAGGTCGCAACCGTAGGGGGCGGACGTTTCCAGAAGGGGGACGACCCCGCATGGAGTGAGTATGGTTTTGATGACAGCTCGTGGCTGGAGGTTTCCTTCGACCAGGCCTGGGAAACGCTGGGACTGGAGCGAGTGAACGGCATCGGCTGGTACCGCATCCATGTCGTGATTCCTTCTTCGCTCAAAAAAGGCGTCGTGGAAGCCATCATGCTGGACATGGGGGCAATCGACGATTCCGACCAGACCTGGATCAACGGCCACCCTGTGGGAAAGACCGGGACCTTCCCGGAAGATCCGGGCGGATATTCCAGCGAATATGGGAAACGGCGCTACTACATCGTTGACCCCAGATGGGTGCGCTGGGACCAGGACAACGTGATCGCCGTGCGTGTGTACAACTTCGGCGATCCTGGAGGATTCTACCGGGGCGCCTTCAATCTGGTCAAGCCCAGCCTGAAAGATTTCGCGAAACTCTCCCTGGTGGCGGATCAGGGCGGCTACAAGGCAGTCCTGGCCTCGTCCGTGAAGACCTCCGGCACACTGGACATAAGCATTACGGACGTTATGACCGGTACTCCGGAGGTGTCCAGAAAGCAGAAAGTCACCGTAGGAGCATGGAAGGAGAAGCAGCTTCTCTACCCGCTGGCTCCGCAGAAGCGCCTGAAACTTACTTATACCGATCCCCGGTTTGATGAAATCCTGGAGGCAGAGGTCTGCGCACCCTATATCCTTACGCCTCCCGCACCTGCTGAACCGCGTTACAACGGCCCCCTGGTATTCGGAGTGCGTCCCGGTTCACCGGTGATCTTCCGCCTTGCCTTCTCGGGCGACAAGCCCATGAAATACGCCGTGGAGGGCCTTCCGGAAGGAGTTGTGCTCGACCCCGAAAAGGGCGTCCTGAGCGGCAGCTGCTCCCAGGCGGGCGACTACCCGCTGGTGTTCACCGCGACCAACGACAAGGGTAGCGCAAAGGCCTGCTTCACCCTGAAGGTAGGCGAACAGATAGGTCTCACTCCGCCCATGGGCTGGAACAGCTGGAACTGCTGGGCCCTGAGCGTGAGCCAGGAGAAGGTGATGGCGTCAGCCGCAGCCATGATCAACCGCGGGCTGGCCGACTACGGCTACAGCTACATCAACATCGACGATGCCTGGGAGGCAGAAGAGCGGACTCCGGACGGGCGCATCGAGGCAAATGAGAAGTTCCCGGACATGAAGGCTCTGGGTGACTGGCTCCATTCCAACGGCCTCAAGTTCGGCATCTATTCCAGCCCGGGAGACTTCACATGCGGCGGTTATCCCGGCTCGCTCGACCATGAACGGCAGGACGCCGAAGTCTGGAACAGCTGGGGAGTGGACTACCTCAAATACGACTGGTGCGGCTACAACAAGATCTTTGAGGCCGGCCGGGACAAGTCAGAGGCGGCCTTCATCCGCCCATATCTGAAAATGCAGCAGTTCCTCAGGGAGCAGCCCAGGGACATCTTCTATTCCCTTTGCCAGTATGGCTGGGGCAGGGTTTGGGAATGGGGAGCCTTCATCGACGCCAATTCCTGGCGAACCTCCCACGACATCAATGATTCCTGGGAGTCACTCTATGATAATGGTTTTGAGCGGCAGCTTGGGCTCCACCCCTATGCCGGCCCCGGCCATTGGAACGATCCCGACATGCTCATCGTGGGCAAGGTGGGCTGGAGCAGCAGCCTGCGCGACAGCCGGCTGACCCCGGACGAACAGTACACCCATATCTCCCTGTGGTCGCTGCTGGCCGCCAACATGCTCATAGGCTGCGACCTGTCGCAGATCGACGACTTCACCTTCAATCTTCTGTGCAACAACGAGGTGAACGCCGTAAACCAGGACACCCTGGGCCATCAGGCCCATCAGGACGTCGTGGAGGACGGGATGCAGATCTGGAGCCGTGACCTGTACGACGGCTCGTACGCAGTGGGAATCTTCAACCTTAACGAGGTCTCAGTCCCCGTAAGGCTCGATGGCGCTCTTGCCAAAATCGGCCTGAAAGCCGAAAAAGCCCGCGACCTCTGGCGCCAGAAAGACATCGAAACCGACTCCGAATATCTCATCCCTCCCCATGGGGTGCTGTATGTAAGAGTCCAGAGCAGATAATCCATAGGACATAAAAAAAACAGGGCGGAGCCGAATGGCTTCGCCCTGAAAATTTTAAATCATTCCGGGATTGACCGGGAATCTCAGCGTTTACTGAGCCTGGTAGCAACCGGCGTTGATCTTGCCGCCTACGATACGGGGATTACCGTCGAGGTCGGTGGTGTAGGAACCAAGGAGATCAGACGTCTTGGACGTGTTCTCGCCGGTGGTGAGCGCAGCTCCGGCCGGGTGGAAGTCACCGGCGGCGGCATTCACGAAGAGGGTGTGGAATTCGTTGTTGGGAACGAAGGTACAAGCGGCAATCGCGGCGGCGCGGGCAGCGTCACTGCCTGCACGGTGGATGGCTTCGCTCTCATTCACACCGCCCAGGATGTTGCTACGGACGATATAATTGGCATCGGAACCACCGATTTCGTTGAAGTCGGCAACGCGGACCTGCATCTCCAGGAGGAACATGGGCTTGATGGGCATGTCATAACGGTCGGGATGCTCTTCGGGCTTGTCGGCCACACCCGGCAGGAAGTACCAGTTGCCTGCCACGATGTTGTTCACGAACTCGATGTGAGTACCGCCGTTACGGAACATCACGGCGCTCCAAGGAGAAGAGGTCGCGGAGCTACCGTCACGCCAGTTCACGTTCTCCACAAAGGTGGAGTTCACCACATAGGCCTGAACGCCGGCCTGGCCGTGGATGGCGCCGGTGTAACCGTACTGGGCGATGGAGGCGTTGCCGCGGAACAGGCAGTTGATGACCTTCACGGAGGTGCCGGCACCGTTGATGGCGATACCGCCGCCGTGTGCGTCGGCCTTGTTGTACTCGATGATGCTGTTCGCGAGAATCAGGTTGTCACCCTTCTGCTCGGTGCAGCAGATGGCGCCGCCCTGGCCGCTGTTTACGCAGAAGGCCACGCGGCACCATTCCACGGTGAGATTGCCGTTGAACACGATGCCGGAAGAGGAGCCACGGATAATGTCAAAGCCATTGATCTTGGCATTAGTGGCACCGACCTTCGATTCCACGCAGAGCTTCTTGTCCTTACCATCGATCACGGTACGGTTGTTCATATCCTGGGTCTCGAAGTTGCTGTCCCAGCCACCGCTCACGGTCACGTTGTCACGGAGCTTGATGGTGCCTTCGTAGGTCTGGCCGCCTTCGACACGCACCTCTGCGAATTCCGGAGCTGCGTCGATGGCTGCCTGGAGGCTCTCACCCTTCCTCACGAGGACAGGCTTGGAGATACCCACGACAGAAGAATAAATCTTGTCACCTTCGGTGGAGACGATGTAAGACCAGAAGTAATAGTTGGTCTCAGGGTCCACGTCGGACAGAACGATGGACTTGTCACCAGGCGTAAAACTGCCCTGTTCAAAATCCTTGTTGGCGCCCATATCCGGGTTGGTGCCGAAGATATAGCCCCATGACGCATAGTCATCGTCGAAGGAAGTGGAGAACGAAACCTTCATTTCGGCCGTCTGCGCGTCAGCATCCTTCTTGGTCATGGCAGAATTGACCTTTGCATCCAGGCCATGGGCCTTCTGGTTGATGATGCATTTGTACTTGCTGCCAGAGATGGAGAATTCGGCGCGGCGGATAACGCCGGAAGTGTTGCGGCGCACGGTAAAGGAGCCGTTGCCGTTGTAGGAGATCCAGGGATAGAGTGCATCGGGGGTCAGATCGCCAGGCACGTCCATATTGAACGTCGAAGGCGTGTAGTCGACGATTACCCTGTAGGGAAGCTGCTCAATGTAACGGTCCGTATCGGCGCAGGATGCGACCAGAAAAGCGATACCGACAAGTGCAAACAATATCTTTTTCATTTCGGAAATCATTTAAAGGTTTACTGCCAGGACGGAGGGTTCTGAAGCATGCCGGCAGACTTGTTGATCTGTTCGGAAGGATAAGGGAAGGTCATGTACTTGACATTCCAAGGCAGCTTGTTCACATAGTCCTCATAGAGAGCCTCTACCCAAGGAGAATCGGGATCCATACGGTCTTCGTATTTACGGATGCGGGGACGGGAATTCAGTTCTTTTTCTGCAAGAGCCTTGATCTCGGGTGCACCGGAATAGGCCCAGCGCTTGCAGTCATAGGCGTGGTCGTTGGCCATCTCGAAGGCCAGTTCGCAGCGACGCTCGTGATAGAGGTCGGTCCAGGTGGCGATAGCGCCGGGCAGGGGCTGCAGATGGGAACGCAGGCGGATCTTGTTGATGTCCGCAGCGGCAGCGGCTCCGTTACCGGCAACGAGATTGGCCTCGGCGCGGAGGAGCAAGCAGTCGGCGAAGCGGACGATGGGCCAGTTGATGAGGGTGCAAGGCCAGTCGGGGTTGTTCAGGACCCAGCCTCTTTCCTGACAGTCGGCCGGAGCGAACGGCTGCAGGAACTTGTAGATCTGGAAACCGGCTTCCACGTTCACAGCCGACCAGAACCTGCGGGTCTCTCCGAAGAATTCGAACTCGTCGCCATATTCCAGGATGGTTGCGGCAAGACGTTCGTTCTTCACACCGTCAACATTGTCCTTCGCCATTTCTTCGTAGATATCCAGGGTGGGCTTGAACTGGCCCCAGCCGTTGTACTTACCCCATCCCTTGTCTTCCAGGGAGATGCCCGGGAACTCGACAGAGCCGCCCTTGGCTGTACCGCCACGGGAAGGATAACCCCAGCAGTACTCATTGGTGAAGAACTTGCTCACATCGGGGGCGAAGAGGTCGGTAAACACCGGGTGCAGGGCACGGCCGTAGCTGTTCTCCAGCCTGTCCACACAGGTGATCACGTTAGGCCACTGACTCTTGTCCCAGGTGGCCCAGTAGGCATAAGCCTTGGCCATCATGGCAGCGGCGCTTTCCTTGCATGCACGACCCTTGTCGTCGTCACTGTAGTCAACTACACGCGGCAGAAGCTCTTCGGCTTTCTTGAGGTCGGACACGATATACGCATAGTTGTCCATGACGGTGGGCAACTGCGGAGGAATCTCATTGTTGTAACCACCTTCCACATCTTCGTAGGCCACGAAGGGAACGCCCAGCTTGTCGGTACCATAACGGTAGGCGATGATGAAGTGGTAATGGGCGCGCATAAAGTATGCTTCACCCAGACTGCGGGTTTCAATAGCGGTAAGAGGAGTAGTCTCCTGCTTCTTGAGAAGGCTGTTGATGATCCAGTTGCAACGGTTCATGCCTTCATTGTAGCAGTTCTTGAAAACTCCCACAATCACACTCTCGTCACCGGTGTATTCGTAGGTGGCGATAGTATTGAAGGAACGGGTCTTACCCCACACGATGTCACAGGCAACCGCCTGCTCCCAATAGAGTTCGCGGCCCATCAGGCTTTCCTGAGGAAGACGGGCATAGATGCTCTTGACAGCATCCATGGCCTGCTGGTCATTCTGGAAGAACGTATCCTCAGTATAGAAACCCTTGGATGTATAATCCAGGAAATTGCTGCAGGAAGAGAAGCTGAGAGCGCAAAGGGCTGCAATAGCAATAGAAATATACTTTTTCATATGCACAGTCAGATTAATAGTTGATCTTCACACCAATGGTGAAAATACGGGAAACAGGATACTTGATAGTATCGTAGCCGCCCACTTCCGGATCCATGCCGGAGTACTTGGTGAAAGTAAGGAGATTCTCACCGGAGAAGTAAACGCGGCAAGTGCTGGCGCGCTGCGCGAAATGAGGGAGCTTCTGGAGGAGGCTCGTAAAGTCGTAACCGATGGTGAAGTTCTTCAGACGCAGATAACTGCCATCCTCGATATAGAAATCGGAGGGCTGGGAGTAGTTGCCGTTCGGGTCGTTGGTGGAAAGGCGAGGCAGATAGGTGTGCGGGTTCTCGGGGCTCCAGGAATTGAAGATTTCCTTGGCACGGGAGAAGTTGCCTTCCACGTCGGAGAGGATACGGGACTTACCCACATATGCAATCTTGTTGCCGGCTACGCCCTGGAACATGATGTCTGCATAGAAGCCTTTCCAGTTGAAACCGCCGCTGAATGCGAAGGTCTGCTTAGGCATGGCGGAGCCTACATACTGACGGTCGTTGGTATCGATCTTTCCATCGTTGTTGAAGTCAATGAACTTGAGGTCACCGGGCTGGGCGTTGGGCTGGATGAGCTTGCCGTCCTTCTGGTGGTCATAGATATCCTCGACGCTCTGGAAGATGCCGGCGGTCTTGATCACGAAGAAGGAGTTCAGCGGCTGGCCGGGTTCGCTCTGATAGAGCCACGGCACGCCACCCCAGTCACCGCCACCGGTCCACTTGCCAGGATTGCCCTGGTCGTCCAGCAAACCGGTAGAGACCACAACGTTCTTGTTGTAGGCGAAGTTAGCGCTCACATAGTAGTTGAAATCCTTGCCGACCCTGTCTTTCCAGTTCACCAGGATTTCCACACCGGAGTTGTTGATCTCACCCTGGTTCACCTTCATGGGGTTACGGCCGATGGTCACAGGCCAACCCATGGTCTGGTCCTGGATGAGGTTGAAGGTACGCTTGTTATAGTAGTCCACCGACATGGACAGGCGGTCGGTGAACATATCCATATCGATACCGGCGTCGAACTGTTCGGAAGTTTCCCAGGTCAGCGCATTATTGATGGAGTTGGCTGCATACCAGAAGGTTCCGAAGACGGTGCCTTTATCGATACCGTAGTTGGGGGCCTCGTTCCAGTTGCTGCTGCTCAGGGTGTTGGACTTATAGTTCATGCCGATGGAGCCCAGGTTACCTACACGACCCCAGGAAGCACGGACCTTGAGGAGGTTCACGACGTCGTTCTTGGGGAAGAACGGTTCGCTGGAAGCCTTCCAGGCACCGGTCACGGCCGGGAAGTCACCGGAGTTGTGGTCGTTGGGCAGACGGCCGGCATAGTCACGACGCCAGGAGGCAGTGACGAAGTAACGGTCGTCGTAGCTGTAGGAAGCACGGGCCACGAAAGCGATGTTGCGGTCCGGGCCGTCGAAATAGTCGCTGTTGAAGTTGGTGGTGGTGGAGAACTTGAGGAACTGATAGTTTTCGTCTTCGTTCTCAAATCCGGAAGCACTGCCGCCAAAACCCCGCCTCTCCCAGTGGTCCATGGTGAAAGCGGCCAGGGCTCCCACCGTGTGCTTACCAAAGGTACGGTCATAGGTGACGGTGCTTTCACTGCGCCACTTGAAAGCGCGGGAAGCACTCAGGCTGAGGCCATTGGAGATATCGGGCTTACCTACCTCGCGACGGGCGGGGCTGAAGCTCTTGGAGTTGGCATTGTTGATATCCATGGAGAAGACGCTGGATATCTTGAGGCCCTTGACCGGCGTGATGTGAATACCGGTGGTATTCCAGAAATCCACGTTGTGGCCCCACTGGGTGCTGGCATACAGCATACGGAGAGGGTTCACCACGTCACCGTGGATATCGGCGAAGTTGGAACCGTACTTGGCAATGTATTCAGGATCCTCGGTGGTAGTACCGCCAAAAGAGCCGGCGTAAGGTCCGGCCGATGCATAAGCCTCGGCGGACGGCGGCATCCAAAGTGCGGAGAGCAGGACACCGGTGTGGGCCGAGCTATCGTCCACGGAACGGCCGAAACCGTCGTCGTAGGATAATACCTCCGTAATCTTGAGCCACTTGTTCATCTGGTATTCACCGTTGAAACGGACGGCCAGATTCTTTTTGTACGTGTTGTTCAGAACACCCTGGTTGTCCTGATAGGAGAAGGTGAGACGGCTCTTGAACACGTCCGTACCGTAGTTGAGGGTGACGGAGTGGCGCTGATAAGGAGCTGTACGGAACACTTCATCCATCCAGTTGGTGCGCTGCACACCCACCCAGGGGTTGATGGTGGTATCCCAACCGGTAGGCAGGGAAAGACCGGCGTTCTGGTGGGAGATGGTCTTCATCAGTATCTCTTCCTCGGCGGTGAGGGGCTCCGGAAGATTGGAGGCGGCGCGGACACCCGCTACCACATCGTATTCCACATGGATACCCTTGTTGGCCTTCTTGGTGGTTACCAGGATTACACCGCCAGCACCGGAGGTTGCACCATAGATAGCAGCGGAAGCAGCGTCCTTGAGGACGACTATGCTCTCGATGTCATTCATGGAATAGACGGAAGCACCGGGGACACCGTCCACAACCCACAGCACGGAGTCACCGTTGCGGGATCCCTGACCACGGATGAGCAGGCTGGCGCCGCTGTTGGGGTTACCGCCGTTGTTGGAAACGACGACACCAGGGATCTGGCCCTGCAGCATGTGGGTGATAGACTGGACCGGACGTTCGGCAATCTTGTCGGGATCACCAACGATACCCACGGAAGCGGACAGGTCCTTTTTCTTCGTCTGGGCGCCGTAACCCAGGACGACTGACTCGCCCAGCATTTCGACGTCTTCGGCCAGGATGAAGTTGATTACCGCACGTCCGGCAACCTGGGCCTCCTGGGTCTTGTAGCCAATGCAGGTGACTTCGAGGACCGCATTGGACGGAACGGTGATGGTATAAGCACCATCAGCGTCTGTGATAGCATGCGCGTCGCCCGACATCACTACGGCTCCTACCACGGGGCCGACTGCGTCGGTTACGGTTCCGCGCACTGTCACGTTCTGGGCCGAAGCCCCGAACGGCATCGCCAGGCACACCAGTGCGGCGAGCAATCCAAACAGTTTTTTGGAAATCATAATGTTAGGTAATAGAGTAAAAAGTTTGTAGGTTTTCATAGCTACTCAATGCCGCCTTAAAAAGGCAAACATTTAAACAAATTTACAACAATTTTGATACATTTGCAAGCAATATTTAGTTCAGGTTCAATCATGAAGAAAACCATTTTATTTGCATTCTGCACGGCACTTTTGTGCCTTGCTTCCTGCAGCAGGGACAATGACAGGAAAGTCATCGTCATCACGCTCGACGGCCTGCGCTGGCAGGAAGTCTTCACCGGCGCCGACGAAGCACTTATAAACAATCCCGCGCACGTGCGCGACATTCCCGCCACCAAGGCGAAGTTCTGGCGCGATACGCCCGAAGAAAGGCGCGAGGCGCTCCTCCCCTTCCTCTGGAGCTACGTGCCTGAGCACGGCTACGTCCTGGGCAACCGCAACCTGGAGAGCCGTGTGCAGGTGGCAAACCCCTACCGTTTCTCCTACCCTGGCTACAGCGAGCTCTTCTGCGGCTTCGTGGATGAGAAGGTCAACAACAACGACCCGGTGGGCAATCCCAACGTCAGCGTGCTGGAAGTGGTCAACCAGGACCCGCGCTACAAGGGCAGGGTGATGATGTACGCCTCCTGGGAGTCGATACGCTACGCGGTCAACAACGAACGCGGGGGCTTCCCGGGCAGCGCCAAGTATGAGCCGGGCCTCTCCGACACCCCGACCACGAAGGTGATCGACCGCATGCAGGAAGCGATGCCGAAGATCTGGGGCGAAGAACGCTACGACGCCTTCACGATGGCCTACGCCATGGAGACCCTGAAGAAAGACCATCCGAAGGTGTTCTACGTGGGCCTGGGCGACACCGACGAGTTCGGGCACGACCGCCGCTACGACCGTTATCTCGACATCACCCTTGAGACCGACAGGTTCATCCGCGACATAGTGGAATACTGCGAGAGCGATCCCTTCTACAAAGGAAAGACCACCTATCTAGTGTCGACCGACCACGGGCGTGGACGCGGCGAAAACTACACGGGCCACGGCGCCAACCTCCGCGGCTCCGAGGAGACCTTCCTCTTCGCTTTCGGAGCGGGCATGCCGGCAATGGGCGAGACGAAGCACAACGGCCCTTACTACAACAAGCAGATGGCGGCCATGATAGCCTCTCTCACCGGGGTTGACTTCACGCCCGGCAACGGCGAGAAGTGCGAGCCCTACGACCCCGAATGGTACGGCGGCGACGGCCGTCCCGATGCTTCCACGGCTCCCAGGTTCGAGGCCGTGAATGTCTCGCCCAAGGGCCAGGGTATCCGTTACGCCTACAAAGAAGGCGATTTCATGAGCACTGCCGAGGTAGTCGCGGCGCCGGTCAAGGCCCGCGGCCTCTCTTCGACATTCTCCACGGCGAGGAAGATGCGTGAGGACCACTTCGGCTTCCAGTTCGAAGGCCTGCTCAAGATAGACCAGGACGGACTCTACCTGCTTTCCTTCTCTTCCGACGACGGAGCCAGGCTCTGGATCGACGGACAGCTGATATGCGACGTCGACCGCGACGGCGGCGGCATCAGCGATGCCTGGGTCAACCTTGCCAAGGGATACCACCGCATCAAGGCCGACTATTTCGAGAACTACGGCGACGACAGCATCGAGGTGGGGCTCGAAGGGCCCGGCATCCTGGTGGACAACCTGCCGGCCAGCATGCTCTTCCACGAATAGCCGTTGACTTATGCCCGCAAGGGCTTGGCGATTTAAAAAATATCGCTACCTTTGCGGGCACTTGCAGTAGTAGCTCAGTTGGTAGAGCGTTGGCTTCCCAAGCCGAAGGTCGCGAGTTCGAGACTCGTCTACTGCTCCTGTTTTACTGGGGCTCCGCCCCAAACCCCGCGCCTCCCGGCCTTAGTACTTTTGCTATGCGAGGGTCTCTGCAGGTGCGAATATTTGCTGCAAAAGTACCGGCCTCCGGCGGTCGCCTGATGGCGACTTTGACTTAAAAAAATTTGGCGGTTGCCGGATTTTTTTTCATCTTTGCAGTCCCGAAACGGACAGGGGCGTAGCTCAGCTGGTTTAGAGCGCTTCAGTCACATTGAAGAGGTCATCGGTTCGAATCCGATCGTCCCTACACGAAAAAGCCGAGTTCTTCGGCTTTTTTTTGTATCTTTGCTTCGAAACAAGCTCATCCGACATGAATCTCAAAGATCAAAAGTACGCACAGTATCATCTCGTACAGGAGATGATGGATACGGTGGAGACCATCCGCAAGTTCAACCCCGCCGACGCCGACTTCATCGTCGACTCCGCAAGGAAGACCGGACACATCCTCTTCTCCGGTGAAGGCTCAAGCCGTATCATGCCCGCAAAGAACGCCATCCGCAAGGCCCTCCGCTGGGGCATCCCCACCATCGCCCATACCGAAGGCTCCCACCAGGCCTGCGAGTACGACCTCAAAGGCTATACCGTGCTGCTCGATTCGAACTCCGGCCGCACCAAGGAAACCCTCACCCTGGCGAAGAAACTCAAGGCCGAAGGCCATGAGGAATTTTTCGGCGTGACCGCCAACCCCGGCACTCCCCTAGAGGAAGTCTGCATCAGGACCCATGTCCTCAAATGCGGCTGGGAACAGGCCGTCGCCGCCACCAAGAGCGTGGTCGAACAGACCCTCCTCTTCGAGACGGTGATCTGGAAGCTCGCAGGCAAGGACATAGCCCCCGAACTCGACGCCCTCGCCGCCAAGGCCGAGGAGGCCCTCACCCTCCGGATTCCCGCCGAAGTGGTCGACTGGGCCCGCAAGGCCAGGACCATCTACTTCGCCGGCCTCAACGACGGAGTGACCGAGGAACTCACCCTCAAGACCAACGAGATCACCCGCCGCAAGAGCGACTTCCTCGAAGGCACCTACGCCCTCCACGGCCCCGAGGAGGTGATGGAAGACGGCGACATAGTGTTCGTGGTCGCCCCCGTCGAAAGTGAATACGAGAAATACAAGGCAGTGTTCTCAGGCGCCAACGTCCACGTGGTGGCCATAGACACGAAACCGACTCCCTTCACCACCGTGGTGGTTCCGGAAGCCGGTGACTTGCAGGCCTACGTGTTCCTCTGCGCAGGCTGGAACGTCCTCGTTGAGATCGCCAGCGCCGACGGCATCAACCTCGACAAGCCCAAACGGGCCAGGAAGGTCGGGAACGAGGCCTAAGATCCAAAGACCCTACAGCGTCTTCACGTGCAGATTCCGCCAGCGGACCTTGATCCCGCCGCCGTCGTGGATCTGCAGGGCAATGCGCCCGTTGCCCGCGCCGATGGCTTCGTCGGTGAGGTCGACCATGGGCTCACCGTTGAGCCAGGTCTGCACCCGGTCGCCCTGGCAGAGTATGCGCAGGGTGTTCCACTCCCCTTCCTTCAGGATTTCCTCCTTCTCATCGGGAATCTGCACCAGCCAGCCGCGTCCGTAGGACTCGTAGATGCCGCCCGTGTCGCTGCCCTTGGGCGCCACCTCCACCTGCCAGCCGCGCACCGTCGTGCCTTCGACCGTGGAGCGGATGAACACGCCTGAGTTGCCGTCGGCCTCCTGCATGAACTCGAGCGAGAGGTCGAAGTCGTTGTAATATTTGTCAGTGGCAAAGTAGCCGTAGCCCTTGTCGGGTCCGCTCTCGCAGACGAGGCAGCCGTCGGTGTCGACATACCAGAGTTCGGTGCCGTAGTTCACCCAGCCCTTGAGGTCCTTGCCGTTGAACAGCTCTTCCTCAACCTCCTTGTTGGGGAGCTTCTTCACCTTGATGTTGCGGAACCATGCCGGATAGCCGTGGTCCTGGATGCAGATGCTGCCGCGGCGCGAGAGACCGTATTCGGGGCAGTCAGCCCACTTGCCGGAAGCCTTGCGCGCGAACCAGTCCTCGGTCCAGGCGTCGAACTCCACCGTCACCCTGCCGTTGAGCAGGTAGGTCACGTGGCCGTTGTCGAAGATGATCTCGGAGCTGTTCCACTCCCCTGCCGGCTTGAGGTAGGGCGCAGTGTCGAAATCAGGTACGTACATGGCGTAGTCCACGGCGCATTTCTGCCAGGGCTCCAGTACGTAGCCGTCGTTCATTTCGGTGAAGTTCTCGTCGTCGATGATCTGGTACTCGGGACCGGTGATGAAGGGGACGGAGAAGGCGGGAGTCTCCTGGACATGGTAGATCATGCCGCTGTTGCCGCCCCTGGAGATCTTCCACTCCCATTTCAGGTCGAAGTTCTCGTAGACCTTGTCGGTCACGATGTAGCCGCTCGACTCCGAGCCGTCGCCCGAGGCCGTCAGCTCGCCGTTCTCGACGAACCATGCCCCGTCGTCGACTGCGCTGCCGAGGTAGTAGTGCCAGCCGTCGAGCGTCTCCCCGTCGAAGAGGAGCTCCCAGCCGTCGGCCTTCTCGGCCCTGGTAAGGCTGTTCTGGGCAGGGGTGCAGGAAACCACCAGCACCGCCGCCGCGAAGATAAATGCAAATACCTTATTCATAACAGTTTATTTAGAATCTCTGAGTGAATTGCGGGTCTCGTCGTCGTCATCCTCGACAAGCTCTCCGCGAAGACGCAGGACCTCCCTGGCAAGGGGACTGTCCGACTTGACGATGCCGTCGAGAAGCGCCTGGTTGTGCGCCCCTCCCATCTGCATCGCTGCAAACACTGCGGCCTGGCCTGCCTCACCCGCATTGAGGCTCGCGTCGACGAGAGCCTGGAGCTCGGTGAGCCTGTTGCGGCCAATCCAGTAGAGCACGTCGGCCCTGGAAGCATCGGAGAGCCCGGGGAATGCCTTCTTGACGGCCTTGACCAGGGCCTTCGGGCCCGCGGTCTCGTCGGCATAGACGAGCACTGCGTTGGAATACTGGCGGTTGCCGCTCTTGAGAGCCTCTACCGCAAGCTTCGGGGCCTCGGAGGGCCTGGCCTGGAGCATGGCCCACGCTTCCTGGCACATGATGTGGGTCTCCTTCCCGGTAGGGAATTTCTCCATGGGCCTGTCCATGGGGTTCTGTCCGAAGGCAAGCGTTGCCAGGGACAGGAAAATCATCAGTGACGCCAGCTTTTTCATACACTCATGTATTGTGCCCATGGCGCGCGCATGGGCTGGTTGATCAGGGCGTTGGCCTCGTCGTCGCCTACGAAGCGGCAGCTGGCGGGGTCGAATTCCAGGTTACGGCCCAGGCGCAGGGCGCAGGAGCCGATGTTGACTATGGTGCAGCTGTGGTGGCCGATGATCTCGTCGAGGGCGAAATGCTGGCGCGTGCGCACGCAGTCGAGGAAGTCGGTGTGGCGCGGCGGCGGCGCGGGAAGAGAGTTGACCAGGTCCTGCACGTTGGGGATGGTGCATTCGAATCCCTTGTAAACCTTGCCCTTCGGGCCCTCGATGTACGGCACCTTGCCAGGAGTCTCGAAGCCCTCACCCTCGAGGATGATCTTGCAGCCGTCGGCGTAGGTGTAGGTGATCCTGCGCCAGACGCCCACTGCGTCGGCGTCCTGCCTGGGGGCGTCGACCTCCACCTTCACGGGGTAGGTGTCGTCCTTGCCGAGGATGTACTGCACCGGGTCGATGTAGTGCTGGCCCATGTCGCCCAGGCCTCCGCTCTCATAGTCCCAGTAGCCGCGGAAGGTCTGGTGGATGCGGTGCGGGTGGTAGGGCTTGTATGGAGCGGGACCGAGCCACATGTCGTAGTCCAGCTCGTCGGGTATGGGCTGCGGCGTCAGGTCGGTGCGGCCCGTCCAGTAGAATTTCCAGGCGAAGCCCGTGGATTCCGAGATGCGCACGGTCAGGGGCCAGCCCAGCTCTCCGCTCATCACCAGCTTCTTGAGCGGCTCGACGGTGGTGCCGAGGCCGTAGAAGGTGTCGGTGAAGCGGAACCAGGTGTCGAGGCGGAAGATGCGGCCGTTGTCGTGGACGGCCTTGACCACCTTCTCCCCTTCCCCGATGGTGCGGGTCATGGGTTTCTCGCAGAAGATGTCCTTGCCGGCCTTCGCGGCTTCGACGGCCATGATGCCGTGCCAGTGGGAAGGCGTGGCGATGTGCACTATGTCGACGTTGGCGTCGTGCACGAGGTCCCTCCAGTCACTGTAGGGCTGGAGACGGGTGCCGAAGCGTTCTTCCCCGGCGTCGAGAGCGCGGCGGAGATGGTACTTGTCCACGTCGCAGACGGCCACGAGGCGGCAGCGCTCGTCGCTGGCGAAGTGGAGGTCGCTCATGCCGATACCGCCGACACCGATGATGCCCCTCGTAAGCTGGTCGCTCGGGGCGGTGTAGCGGGTGTCGCCGTTGAGCTTGCCCAGCACCGGACGCGGCAGGATCGTGAAGAGGCCGATGCCCAGACCGGCCTTCTTGATGAATTCCCTTCGGTTCTGTTTCATAGGGTATTGATGATAGGAATTTTCATTTATTGTCCCACGTGGAAGGCCACGCGGAGGTCTTCTATCTGCTCGTCCGTGATGGGGTTGAGCTTGCCCACCGGGGCGGCCATAATCAGCGAGCGGGCGCTGAAGTCGGCCACCTCGAGCTTGTCGAAGGTGTTGATCAGGCGGTCGCCGGTCACTATTATCGAGTCGTTGCGGATAATCGCGCAGGGCAGCTTGCGGAAGCCTTCCGCCATCTTGTCCACCTGCTTGTACTGGCTTCCGAAAGGATACTGAGGGATGTCCTGCAGGAAGATCCAGCTCTCGGGAATCGTGCGCACGTCGAATTTCATCCCGGTTGCCGCATAACCCATCAGGAAAGGCGTCTGGGTGGAGATGATGCTGTTGATCTTTGGATTGCGGCGGTAGATCTCGAAGTGCAGGGCCACGCTGCGGCTGGCGTTCTTGCCTGCCTCGATCATCCCGTCCTTCACCTGCACTATGTCATCGGGCTCGAGGTCCCAGCGCTGCTTGCCGGAAGGGGTTATGAGGAAGTCGTTACCGCGCCAGCGAACCGAGGCCGTGCCGTAGGAGGAGCACATGAGGCCCTGTGCGCAGGCCCTGTGCACTATGTTGCAGATGTCGGTGCGGATGGCGCGCTCGTCGGACGGATGCTCCACATCCATGAAATGCATGAAATCCTTGCGGATTGAGCGCTCGCGTTCCACCATCTGCTCCTCGCTGAGATACACCGGCTTGCCCAGTGTGCGGGCGTTGAGTATGGTGCGGGCGCAGAGCTCCAGGGTCTCGAACCTCTGGAAGGCGTCGGCAATGTCCTCGCCCATGAGCACGACTCCGTGGTTTTCCATGATCACTGCCTTGTAGTCGGGATGCTTCTCGAACTCCGCTGCAATCTTCTCGCCCAGCAGCTCGCTGCCCGGGAGGGCGTAGGGTGCGAAGCCCACGGGACCGCAGATGCCGCGGGCCTGCAGGATGATGCTGGTGTCGGGCACGTCGTGTATTATGCTGAAGGTCACCAGTCCCGGAGGATGTGCGTGGATCACGCTCCTGAGCTTCGGGCGCATCTTGTAGAGGGCCCTGTGGAAGGGATACTCGCTGGAAGGACGGTGCGGGCCGACTATCGTGCCGTCGGCCTTGACGCACATGATGTCGGCGGGGGTCAGGGAACCCTTGTCGATTCCGGCGGGAGTGATCCACATGTCGCCGTTGTCGTCCATGATGGAGATGTTGCCGCCGGAGGTGGTGGTCATCTTGCGACGGTAGATACGGCCTATGATCAGTGCGATCTGCTCGGCCGGGTGCATGAGGCGGGTATCAATCTTTTTCATAATACGACAGGAGATAGTTTTCAGCTTCCACGTTCCAGAGGCCGTTGTGGGCGCGGCAGATGCGGTCGAGCTCGTCGAAGAGCGGGGTTCCGGCCTTGCCGAAGTCGGCTATCGCGGTCAGCGGCATATCTATATGGGTGTAAATCAGTTTTTTGCCACCGGGAATAGAGGGGAGGTTGAGCGTCGTGTCGATCACGGCGTTCAGGCCGCCGATGTGCGTCACAAGGCCGGCGGGGTCCATGCCCTTTGCCATGTAGTACAGAGCCTCCTTCATGTCGTCGGTATTGCCGCCCGAGGTCCCGACCACGTGGGTCGAGGAATAGTGCACGTTGTAGAAGTTCAGAGGGGCCTTGAAGTCGGGCTTGCCGGGGCCGGAGAAGAAGTTGAGGCAGCCGTCGAAGGCGAGGATGTCGTCGGCCTGGGCCACCACTGCCGGCACGGGCGCCATCACCACCACCTCGTCGTAGCCCGTTCCGCCGGAAATCTCGCGCAGCAGGGCTGCAGGGTCTTCCATCGTGCCGGTGTTGACGTAGCGCAGGTCGATGCCGCGCTTTGCTGCGAACTCCTTGGTATAGAGGCTCGCAGCGCGGTCGAGACGGGCCTGGTCGATATCGGTGACCACGAAGAGTGCGGGCTTGCGGTCCTCGCGGTGCAGCACGTAGTTGATGCAGGCGAGGCCCATGGGGCCCACGCCGGCCAGGAGCGCCATCTTGCCTCCGTCCTTTATCTCCATGTCGTGGTGGTAGGAGCCGGGATGCGTATGATAGTTGGCGTGCATGGCGCCTATGACGCAGGAGAGGGGCTCGCTGAGCGACGCGGGGTAGAAGCCTTCGCCGGTATAGGGCAGCAGGCAGCCGGTCTCCATGACCTCGGCGGGGATGATCACATAGGTGGCGTCGCCGCCGATAAACTTATAGGAGTAGCCTGGGGCGCTGTAAATGCCGACGGGGCCGCCGGGGTAGTTCATGGCGGGCTGGATGGAGAACTTGTCGCCGGGCTTGAACTGGCTCTGCCACTTCGGGCCGACTTCGACTATCTGGCCTGCGAATTCGTGGCCGATGATCACGGGGTTGGTTGCGGCGTCGTCGGGCACGCGTTTATGGTCGGTGCCCTGATGGGCGGCCTTATAGGAGGACATGCAGATGCTGTCGCTCACCACCTTGGCGAGGATCTCGTCGTCCTTGATGGCGGGGAGCTCGAACTCCTCGAGCCTCAGGTCGTCTTTTCCGTAAAGTCTGACTGCTTTTGTTTTCATATTGATGAATCATTTGCTCTTTGAGATGTTCTCACGAGCAACAATTTAATTCAACATTACCTGTCCTCCGGTGACGGGGATGGCCTGGCCGGTTTCGCCGGTTTGTTCGATCGCATAGAGTATGGCTTTGGTCACGTCGGCGGGGTTGCAGCCCTTGCGCATCGGGACCTGCGCCAGATAGAATTCCTTCACATCCTCGACGGTCTTCGCGCCAGGCACCTTACCTGCGGCCAGGTACTGGACGAACAGCCCGTTCTCGGGGTTGCTCCACAGCGGCCCGTCGTAGAAGTTGCCCGGACAGATGCTGTTGACCTTCACGCGGAAGGGGGCGAGCTCCAGGGCGAAGCTCTGGGTGAGGCCTATGCCTCCGAACTTGCCGCCTGCATACGCGAAATTGGCCTTCGAGCCGCGCAGGCCGCTCTTGCTGTTCACCTGCACTATGTCCGCGAAATATTCAGGATCAACCGCCGTCTGCAGCTTCATCACATGCGAAGCCACCTTCGCGCAGTAGAAGTAGGCCTGGTAGTTGATCTTCGTCACGAACTCGAAGTTCTCCGGAGTCATGGCCTCCAGGCCGCCGGCGCGGAGCACACCCGCGTTCGACACGAACACGTCGAGGGCGCCGAAACTGACGATGGTCTGCTTGATGAGGTTCTGCAGGCTCGCCATGTCCGCCACGTTGGTCTTGACGAAAATGGCGCGGTTGCTGCGGCCGGGGACGTTGAACGAATCGGCCGTAGCCTGGCCGGCCGTCTCGTTGAGGTCGGCCACCACGATGTTGGCGCCCTGGCCCATGAGTTCGCGGGCGATGCCCTCGCCAAAGCCCTGGGCCGCGCCCGTGACGACGATCGTCTTGCCT
>CAJONI010000051.1 GCA_905235995.1 uncultured Bacteroidales bacterium | reverse complement strand
GATGCAGCGCTGGAGTTCGGGCTCGAACATCACGTCGGAGCTCATGCTCTCCCAGTTGCCGTCGAAGGCCAGGCCGATGAGGTTGCCGGAGGCGTCGAGCACGGGCGAGCCGGAGTTGCCGCCGGTGATGTCGTTGTTGGTCAGGAAGCAGGTGTGCAGGGTGCCGTCGGCGTCGGCCCAGCGGCCGTAGTCACCTGCCTGGATCAATTCCTTCACCTTTGCCGGTACGATGAATTCCGGGTTCGTGGGATCTTCCTTCTCCAGCACGCCCACGGCCGTCGTGTAGTGGCGGTAGATCAGGGCGTCCTTGGGAGAATAAGGGAGCACGTGGCCGTAGGTCAGGCGCATCGTGGAGTTGGCGTCGGGATACATCGGCTGGCCTTTCTGCCATTCCATGAGGGCCGCGGCGAAGTTCTTCTGGGCATTCCTGTACTTTGCTTCGTCGTCGGAAACGGCGGGGGCTCCGGCACCGGGACGGCCGGCGGGACGCATGGCACCGCCGTAGAGGGCCATGTAGTGTTTCATGAGCGGGGTTGTGATGGCCTCGGCCAGTTCAGAGGCCGGGTCGGCAGCGATCTGTTCCTCAGTGGCCTGCGACAGCTTTTCATACGAGGTGAACACGCTGTTGTCGAAAAGTTTCTCCACATAGGCCGGGATGTCCATCGTGGCGAAATCCTCACCCGGAATCTTGAAGAAGTCCTCGGGCTTGGCATTCGCACGGTAGAATTCCAGCAGCGCGACTGCTTCCTTGCGGTCGAGCGCCTCAACGTAGTCGCGGTAGCGGGACTGCACACGAGGCACTGCGCTCACCATGGTGACGGTGCTGTCCTGCTGGCGGGCACGGTTGTAGGCATTGACCAGAGAGGAGAACATGGTCAGCAGCTCGATCCGGCTGGGGGCCTCGGAGAGAAGGGTCACGGCACGCGTCGCGGCGGCGTTCTTCTCAACGTAGGCGGCGATGTCCTGGATCGGGGTGCCGTAGCGCTCGGCGCGGGCCGGGTCGGCGGCGATCCACGCCATCAGGGCGGCTTCCTTCTCCTTCTCGCGGCCGATGATGTTCAGGTTCTCGAAGGCGAGTTCCTCACCCTGCCACTTCTTCCAGCCGTTGGCGCTGCCGGCATACTTGTTGGCATACTTCAGCTGGACGGAAGGGTCGGCGCACATGGCCTCCCACATCAGGTCCTGACGCACGGTGCGGGCGTCGATGCGGATGCGGTTGGTGGCTATCATCTGCTCGAGCTGGGCAGCGGTCTGGTAGCGCTGGGTGCTGCCGGGATAACCCATGATCATCGCGTAGCTGTTCTCGGGCGTACCCTTCAGGGATATCTTGAGGCTCCTGGCGGGACGGTACGGCACGTTGTCGATGCTGTAGGGAGCCGGCATGTTGTCGGCGCCTGCATAGACGCGGAACATAGAGAAGTCGCAGGTGTGGCGGGGCCACATCCAGTTGTCGGTCTCGCCTCCGAACTTGCCCATGCTGGCCGGCGGTGCACCGACGAAGCGGATGTCGGTGTAGGTGCGGTAGACTATCAGATAGTAGACGTTCTCATTGTAGAAGCTCGTGACCACCGCACGGCAGCCCTTGTTGGCTTCCTGCGCGGCTTCGGTCAGCGACCTGCGCACGGCGGCCGGCTCTTCGGCGTTCTCTATCTCGGCGGTGACGTCTTTCATGGAGACCAGGAAGGTGACGCTTAGCCCGGGAACCGGGATTTCCTCAGCCATCTCCTTGGCCCAGAAGCCGTTCATGAGGTAGTTGTGCTCATCGGTCGAAAGACCCTGGATACTGCCGTAGCCGCAGTGGTGGTTGGTCACCAGGAGGCCCCGGCTGGAGATCATCTCGCCCGTGCAGCCGCCGCCGAACTGGACGATGGCGTCTTTCAGGGAAGACTTGTTGATGGAATAGATCTCCTCGGGAGTAAGCTTGCAGCCTGCAGCCTTGAGATCCTTCTTGTTCATCTGCTGGACGAGCGGAAGCAGCCACATGCCCTCATCCGCGGCGGCGCCCAGCGTTATGGCCAGTGCGGCCATCATTGCAAGGATTCGTTTCATAATCATATTGAATCAACTAGGTAGATCCTTATTTTTCTTGAAAAGTTCCAGCATCGCGCTGAAATCGGCGTCGCGCGGACCCAGCCGCGGCTTGGAAGTCTCAGCCACCGAAACCGGTTCGCCGGTATAACCGGCATCGTCGCCCGACATCAGGTAGTCGAACATGGCCTGGTAGACTTCCACCAGGTTGACGGCGATGTCAAGGCATTCGGTCGCGTCGAGACCTTTCTGCAGGTCGTCGCCGTCATGGGAATACTGTTCCTGAAGCTGGTGGTAGATGTCGCGGAGCTGGTCGAGGTTCTCCGGGGCCAGGCCGTCCTTTTCGTCCTGGTCCATCACCCAGAGGAAATCCTCGATATCCTCCACGGCATATTTCAGGCACACCGAGAGGTGGTCGGAAAGCTTCTTGAAAAAGTCGTCCATCAATAGCGGTCCTCGATCTCGTCTTCCTTGTCCTCGATGTAGTCGCGGAACTGCTTGGACAGGTTCTCGGGCACGGAAGGATCGGCCTTCACCTTCTTGCAGATCTGGAAAAGTTCGTCTTCCACCTGCTTGGCTTTCTTCTTCTCCTTGTCCTTGAGGAAGGTATCATACTGGGCAAGCTTGCGGTTGACTTCGTATTTCGCCAGGAGCGAGTTCAGTGTCAGCGGCTTGGGGGCCTCCGCCTTCTTCTCGGCCTTCTTCTCCGGCTCCACCTTGGCCACCGGGACGGCTTCGACGACGTTCACGTTCATGGTCAGGGCCTTGACCTTATCCAGCATTTCGACGGCTTCCTTGTATCCGAAATACTTCTTGCCGTCGCCCGCGTAGGAGAACACGATGTTCTTCTCAACGTTCTTTTCAGCGTTGAACTTGGGCACAAGGTCTATCAGGTCTTCAGCCTTGAGGGAGAAACCGTCGCGCACCTTCATGCCGCTGGCGTCGAGCAGGTTGATCATGATTTCAGTCTCGGTGATCGGTGCTTCCGACATCTTCATCAGGGGAACGCTTGCGCGGATGGTCCACTCGTCGGCATCGTCGGGATTCTGGACGGTCACCAGGCGGACGTCGCTGCCAAGGCGGAAGATCTCGAAGCCGTTGCCGGTGAGTTCCACGTCGGTCTTGGGGATAAGTTTCTCCACGGGTTCCTTGGCGGAGTTGCATGCGACCGCAAGGGCCAGGGTCGCAACGAACAGAAGGGTCTTTTTCATAGGTCTGGGTATTGTTTGTTATTCGATTCCTTTGAAAGCGTAGTCGGCATAGTTGCAGCCGCGGGCCTGGTAGATGGGCAGCAGGGCCGTCTCGAGCCGCTTGACGAACTCCTCGTAGCTCGTGCGGCAGTCAGGCGACCAGGCCACCTCTGCGAGTGCCGCGACGCGGGGCAGGAGCATGTGCTGCACGTGAGGATAGCTGGCTATGTATTCAGTCCAGACGTTCCCCTGGATACCCTTGATGTGGACCTTCTCCTCGTCGCCGAGGTTCTCGTAGGGATCGAAGGCATAGCATCTCTTGAGGGGCAGATAGCCGCCGATGGCCAGAGGTTCGCCGTTTGCGGCGGGATCGGCAGTCTGGTAGTGGTCGAGATAGTAATGGCTGTTGGGGGCCATCACCACGTCGTTGCCCATGCGGGCGGCCGCGATGCCACCGTCGGTGCCGCGCCACGACATTACCGTCGCGCTCTGCGACACGCCACCGTCGAGGATCTCGTCCCAGCCGATGATCTTGCGGCCCTTGGCGGCGAGGTAGTCCTCGATGGTCTTGATGATGTAGCTCTGCAGCTCAGCCTCGCGCGTGAAGCCCATCTCCTTCATCAGGGCCTGGCACTCAGGGCACTTCTCCCACTCGTCGCGGGGCGCCTCGTCACCGCCGATATGGATGTACTCGGAGGGGAAGATGTCGCAGATCTCGTCAAGCACTCCCTCGAGGAAAGTGATCACCTTGGGGTTGCCGGCGCAGAAGATCTCGGGGAACACTCCCCAGGTGGTCTGGACCTTGTAGGGATAATTCTCTCCGCGGCAGCCCAGCTCAGGATAGCTGGCAAGGGCGGCGGAGGCGTGTCCTGGCATCTCTATCTCAGGGATGACGGTGATGAAGCGCTCGGCGGCATAGGCCACCACGTCGCGCATCTGGTCCTGGGTGTAGAAACCGCCGTAGGGAGTTCCGTCGTATTTGTCGCTTCCGTAGTGGCCCACGAGGGTCTCGGCCCTCATCGAGCCGACTTCGGTCAGGCGGGGATACTGCTTGATCTCGGCACGCCAGCCCTGGTCTTCGGTCAGATGCCAGTGGAAGACGTTGAGCTTGTGGAGAGCGATCAGGTCGATGTAATCCTTCACTTCGTCGACCGTAAAGAAGTGGCGGCAGCAGTCGAGCATCGCGCCGCGGTAGGCGAAGGCGGGCTTGTCCTTGATCAGGACGCCGGGGATATGGTCGCCGCACTGCGCGACGATCTGGATGAGGGTCTGCTTGCCCCAGAAGATTCCGGCCTCGGAGCCACCCTTGATCCTGACCTTGCCCTTGCGGGTGTCGAGCACATATTCCTCGGGCTCGAGCGAAGCGTCGATGGAAGTCTTGACAGCGGGAAGTTCGCCGGGAACTGCGAGGTCGACGCCCTTGCCGCCTCCCTGCATTGATACGGGATTGGGGATTATGGAGAGTTCCACGGGAACGGATTCACCGCCACCGCAGGATGTCAGCACCGCCAGGGCGACGGTGGCAAGCAACGTAAGGATTCTGTATTTCATAATATAAGGTATTATCGTTCAAAGATAAGTATAAAAAGCAGAAACTCATCATTCTGCGCCATTATTTCGCGCCCGTCCGGAGAGCCTGTCGACTCCGAGCACAAGAGCGAAGCCGATTAGGCACCAGAGCGCCGCCGCACCGTAATGGGGATCAGGCAGCGCTTTCGCACTCTCGTTGGCCCAGGGCCATACCTTCACCAGCGAGCCTAGCACGAAGCCCAGCAGCACCAGCATGGTGGGTTTCTCATACCGCGCCAGCAGCCAGTGCAGCAACTTGGCGAAAGCCAGCAGCCCGGCCACGCAGCCAAGCGCGAATACCAGCAGCACAGGCCAGTCGAGAGTGGCCACGGCCTCCATGATGTAGTCGTACTTGCCCAGGATCACGAGGATGAAACTGCCCGAGACGCCCGGCAGTATCATCGTGCAGACGGCTATCGCCCCGCAGAGGAAGGTGATGAACCAGTTGTCCGGAGTTTGAGTGGGAGAGAGCGTACTCACTGCCAGGCCCAGCGCGATTCCCGCGAGGGCGAAGAGTATTTCGCGTATCCCCCACCCCCTTATGTCCCTGAACATCAGGATGGCGGAAGCGAGGATCAGGCCGAAGAAGCAGGCCCAGGTCTGGACGGGATAGAGATCCAGCACGTAGGTCATCAGCTTGGCCAGGGTGAAGATGCTCAGCACCACGCCTATGCCCAGCCAGAGCAGGAAGGGACCGTGGATGCGGTTCCAGAACCCGCGGATGTCACCCTTCAGGAGCATCTGCCAGGAAGCCCGCTCCATCAGGCCGTTCAGGGCGTCGATGAGCTCCTTGTAGATACCAGTGATGAGGGCGACCGTGCCCCCGGATACACCCGGTACGACATTGGCCGCCCCCATGAAGAAGCCCTTAAGGGCCGTTACAGGACCGTTATTTCTCATCCTCGATGGCTGCCTGCGCGGCCGCGAGACGTGCGATGGGCACGCGGAACGGCGAGCAGGACACGTAGTTCAGACCGATCTTGTGGCAGAACTTCACGGAAGCGGGATCGCCGCCGTGCTCGCCG
>CAJONI010000050.1 GCA_905235995.1 uncultured Bacteroidales bacterium | reverse complement strand
CGCCGCTGTATCCACCACCGCCACCGCCGCCGCCACTATAGCTGCCGCCGCTGTAGCTGCCCGAGGAACGGGTGCCGCCGCCTGCTCCGGTGCGGGCCGGACGGCTGCTGCTGCCCGAACTGCTGCCGCCGGAACTACGCATGGTGCCGGTGGAGGAGCGGGTGCTCACGCTGCCGCCCGAGGTGGTGCGGCGGGTGGTATAGATGCCGCGGCTTCCGCCCGATGTACCGGAGCCGGCGCGATAGCCTGAGGTGCCGGTGGCCTTGTTGCGGGGCATATAGACAGACTTGGAGATGTGTACGCCAGCCGGGCCGGGACCCGGACCCACGCCGGGCCTGTAGTACCAGTCATGCCAGTGGTTCCAGCCATACCATCCGGCATAGCCGATTCCCCAGTACATGGGACCGTACCATCCGTAATAATAAGGACTGAATCCCCATCCATAGTAATAAGGGTAGTCCCAGTACCAGCTGCTGGCGTAGTAGGGATAGTAGCCGTAGCGCCAGGAACCCCACCATGGATTGTACCAGGGGGAACCCCAGCCCCAGGTGTTGTACCAGTAGGGGCTGTTGTACCATGGGCTGTCGAATTTCTGCAGGCGGGATTCGTAGGTCTCGCCGTCCATGAGCTCCGTGACTACGTAGAGATTGCCTTCCTCGTCCCTGGCGAGGTACTGGCTTTTAGTTTCCTGTTTTGCGCGCTGGGCCTGCTGCTCAGCGACGACCCGCTGCCGGGCCTCCTTGGTCGGCCTGTAGTAGATGCCGTCATCGTACTGCGATGCGGCGAACTGGGCCGAAGAACCACAAGAGCCGGCTATAGCCGCGATAGCGAGGATTGCGAGGAATCCGAACCGATTGTTTTTCATTTTTACCTCCTGTGTTTGTATTTTTCTTAATTTTGCGTCCTGCTTATTGGACGCTTATTACGCATAATCGTTTAATTATATCGCAAATATATCAATTTTTATACCAATAAAAAAATGGCAGAGGTATCCAACAAGGAGGTCACGAACCGGGAAGACAATTATTCGCAGTGGTACAACAATCTGGTGGTAAAGGCCGACCTGGCCGAGCTGTCCGCGGTCCGCGGCTGCATGGTCATCAAGCCCTACGGCTATGCCATCTGGGAGAAGATGCAGCGACAGCTTGACAGCATGTTCAAGGAAACAGGCCATGTGAATGCCTATTTCCCGCTCTTCATCCCCAAGAGCTTCCTCAGCCGGGAGGCCGAGCATGTGGAAGGTTTCGCCAAGGAATGCGCCGTGGTGACGCACCATCGCCTGAAAGTCGCCCCCGACGGCAAGGGCGTGGTGGTCGACCCCGACGCGAAGCTCGAAGAGGAGCTCATCGTCCGCCCCACCTCGGAAACCATCATCTGGAATACCTACAAGAACTGGATCAAGTCGTGGCGCGACCTGCCCATCCTCTGCAACCAGTGGGCGAACGTAGTGCGCTGGGAGATGCGCACGAGGCTGTTCCTGCGCACTGCGGAATTCCTCTGGCAGGAAGGCCACACCGCCCACGCCACCCGCGAGGAGGCAGTGGCCGAAGCGCAGAAGATGGTCGACGTGTACGCCCGTTTCGCCCGTGAGTTCATGGCCATGCCGGTCGTAATCGGGCACAAGTCCGAGACGGAGCGCTTCGCCGGCGCCCTCGACACCTACAGCATCGAGGCCATGATGCAGGACGGCAAGGCCCTGCAGGCAGGTACCTCGCACTTCCTGGGCCAGAACTTCGCCAAGGCTTTCGACGTGCAGTTCGCAAACAAGGAAGGCAAGCTCGAGTATGTGTGGGCTACTTCCTGGGGTGTGTCCACGCGCCTTATGGGTGCGCTCATCATGTGCCATAGCGACAACAACGGACTCGTGCTTCCGCCCGCCCTGGCCCCGATCCAGGTGGTCATGGTGCCCATCTACAAGCAGGACGAAGAGCGCGAGGCCATCCTCGCCCGCATGGAGGAACTAAAGAAAGGCTTCGAAGCCAAAGGCCTGAGCGTCAAGATCGACGACCGCGACAACCTTCGCCCCGGCTTCAAGTTCGCCGAATGGGAGCTCAAGGGTGTGCCGGTGCGTGTGGTCATAGGCCCGCGCGACCTCGAGAGCGGTCACGTGGAGCTCGCCCGCCGCGATACCTCCACCAAGGAGAATATAGCCCAGGAAGGTCTGGCCGACCACGTCGCAGCCCTGATGGACGAGATTCAGAAAAACCTCTACGCTAAGGCGTTGAAGTTCCGCGACGAGAACATCCGCAAGGTCGATACCTGGGAGGAGTTCAAGGTCGAGATCGAGAAGGGCGGCTTCCTGCTCTGCCACTGGGACGGCACTCCCGAGACCGAGGAGAAGATCAAGGAAGAAACCAAGGCCACGATCCGCTGCATCCCCATCGACTCCTGTGTGTGCGAGGAGGAAGGCGTCTGTGTCTACAGCGGCAAGCCTTCACACCAGAGAGTTGTCTTCGCAAGGGCCTATTAGTGGTATCATTGTTGCTGTCCTGATGCTCAAGATGAAGAAAGCGTTACTGGTCCTGCTTGTCACCCTGCTGGCCTTCCCTGCCTTTGCGGTGGATACTTCCGGGAAGAAGGAAGAGCCCTCGAAGGCGGTATGGAACCGCGGCATCGTGACGACCATCGGCTTTACGCAGCTTTCGCTGATGCAATGGGCGGCGGGTGGCGCAGGTCAGCTGACGCTCAACACCTATGTCGATGCCTACCTCAATATGACCAAGGGCAAGCTTCTTTGGAACAATGAACTGCAGGCAGGCTACGGCTTCATCGAGAACTTCGAGACAGGCTACAAGAAGAGCGACGACAGACTTATTTTCGACAGCAAGTTCGGCTACAAGGCCGCAGAGAAGCTCTATCTCTCAGTGGTCTACAATTTCCGTACGCAGTTTGCCGACGGAGTGAACAGTTCGAACGAACTGGTGTCGCAATTCATGGCTCCGGCCTATACTTCGCTGGGTCTCGGTATCGACTACTCTCCCATCAAGAACCTGTCGATCAACATCGCTCCGGTGACGGGCAAGGTGACCATGGTCAAGACGCCCGAGCTCCGCACCCGCTACGGCAATGCCGAAGACCAGTTCGCCCGCTTCGAGCTCGGCGCGCAGGTCAAGTTCGACGGCAAGGTGGAAGTCAAGGATTTCAAGGTGTCCACGCAGGTGGTCCTCTTCTCCGACTATCTCAACAAGCCGCAGAACATCAAGGTCAACTGGGACCTCAGCGCCGACGCGAAGATCTCTCAATACTTCTCCGTGAACCTGCGCACCAACCTGATCTACGACGACAACACACTGGTGCCCAAGGTCAAGTATGTCGACCACGAAAAGATCGAATACGACGGTAAGGGCATACAGCTCAAGGAGATGTTCACTATCGGCCTCACCTACACCTTCGGGGAAAAGAAAAAGTAAAGTGCAGCAGCGTTTCGACTCCGCCTGGGCGCGCCTGACCTCTTCCCGCCCCGACGGCAGGGTGCTCCTTGCCGTAAGCGGCGGCGTCGACTCCATGACGCTCGCAAGCATGGCGGTCTCCAGCCCGCTGCGGCCTTCCGTCGCCGTGGGGCATGTGAATTTCCATCTCCGCGGGGCCGACAGCGACACTGACGCAGCCTTCGTGGAAGACTGGTGCCGGCAGGGCGGCCTGCGGTTTTTCCGGTACGACTGCGATGCTGCGGCTTACGCCGCGGAGCATGGCGTATCTCTGGAAATGGCTGCTCGGGAGTTGCGTTATGACTGGTTTTCAGCTATTTGTCGGGACGAGGGCTTCTCTTTCCTGGCCGTGGCACACAACCTCGACGACAGCGCCGAGACCCTGCTGCTGCATCTGGCACGAGGTACTGGCATGCGGGGGCTTTCCGGAATCCGGGAAGACGTCCCTCTTGCAGGAGCGCCCGGAGTACGGATCATCCGTCCCCTGCTCGGTTTCTCCCGGGAGGAGATTGAGGCCTATGCCCGTGAGACGGGCCTACAGTTCCGCACCGATGCTACCAACGCCGACATGAGCTTCGCCCGCAACCGCATCCGCCATGAGGTCATACCTTCGCTGAAGCAGATAAATCCCTCGCTGCTTCGTACGCTGGAATCGGAGATGCGGCATTTCTCGGCGGAGGGACAGATGCTTGAGGGATTGTACGAAGCCGGACGTGCAGGCCTCTGCACTGAGCGCGACGGTATTCTTTGCATAGATATTCCTGCGCTTCTGCGGCATGGCCAGGTGTCGTGGTGGCTTTACAGGCTGCTGGAAGGCTTCGGCTTCAACGCTTCGCAGCTGGAGCAGATAGAAATCTCGCTCACTGGGCCTGCCGGACGGGAGTTCCTGTCACCTACCCACAGGCTCGTCAAAGACCGGACGGAGTTGAGGGTCTATCCTCTCGGCTCTCCTTCGGTTGATCCGGCTTCCCGTCTGGATGTGCGGGTTTTCGCCCTTACGCCGGGATTTGATCCCAGGCAAAAGCCTGAAAGTGTGCTTTTTGTCGACGCAGATCTCGTGAGGCTGCCCCTTTCCGCCCGCGCACCCCGTGAAGGCGACCGTTTCCGGCCCTTCGGGATGCACTCGGGCTCGCAGCTGGTCAGCGATTTCCTGACCGGGCTGAAACTCGACCGCGAGCAGAAGCGGCGGGAGACAGTGGTCACCACCACCGACAAAAATGGCGACGAGAGAATCGTCGCCATAGCCGGCCGCCGTATCGACGACCGCTTCAAGATTACCGCCGCGACGCGTTCCGTCGCGGCTATTGCTTTGAATAGTAATGGTTAGTGCATCAGAGATTTTTGAATATATTTGCAAGGTTCAACTACTAGCCCTGCAAATATGCTCCGCCCTCGTACACTCCTCATAGTTCTCTCACTGGCCGCCCTCCTTCTTGCATCCTGCGCCAGCCGCCAGACCGACGCTATGCTCAACGATGTAGAAACCTACATCCAGGAGCACCCCGACAGCGCACTGGCCACCATCCGCGCCATCGACACCACCACGCTCACCACGCCCAGACTACGCGCCCACTACGCCCTGTTGCATGCCATGGCGCTCGACAAGAACTGGATAGATACGACCGACGTGAATGTGGTGATGCCGGCGGTGAAGTATTACGACCGCCATCCTGCCAAAAATCGACGAACCAAATCCTGGTATTATCTGGGTCGAATTCAGGAAAACGGAGGCGACTTCACTCCTGCCAACATTTCTTTCCTGAAAGCTGAAAAATGCGCCGACGAGAAAACTGATGATTATTTCAAGTCACTTATCTATCAGTCTCTTTCAAATACTTATAGTGAAACTTATTTGAATGAAGCGGCATTGAAGTATTCAGAATTATCTTTTGAGGCATCTTCAAGGATCGGAGATACATTAGGCATGAATGCGTCTCGTTATCGCATGGCACAAGAACTCAACAATCTGAAACGCTATTCAGAAGCCGATTCGTTATTTCGTTTATTAATTGAATGCCCGACAGTTTCAGAACACTTACAGCCTCAGATTCTTTCAGATTATGCGCTCTTTCTCGTCCAGAACCAAGGTGATTACGAATCTGCCGTCCGATTGTTTGAAGAATCACTTATTCATTCAAGATCTTTGAGGACGCAAAATCATTGGGGAGGATATGCATATGCCTTACTCCGCATGGGTGACACAGATAGAGCCAATGCTATTTTTCGGCAACTGGAGGCGGCTGATAATGACAAATCACTATCCCACAAAACATGGCGAGGCCGTGCTGATGCCTACCTTGGCAATTTTGCATCTGCTTACGATCATATTACTCTCGCATCGGAAATTCAGCAAACAAATGTTGCCCGTGTATTACGGCAGTCTACTCTTCAGGCTCAAATTACGTATCTAAAGGAAGAGCAAGCAGAATTACAACAGAAGGATAGAAAACGGAAATTGCTCTACGCTATAGCGCTGTTCGCACTCGCTTCGGGGACAGCATTGTTTATCATAACTAAACGGAGAAAGATGCTTCAAGAACGAGAATCTCTTCTTGAGTATATTCAATCGTTATCTGCAGACTATGAACAGTCGAAGGACGATCGAACAACAATCAGACAGCAATACATTACACTTTGCCAGACTCATTTTCGGCAAATTGGCCGGTTTAATGAAATATTGTATCAATACTCGAATTGCGGAGATGCAAGTCTTTACAAGGAATTGAAAAAAATCGTACAAAATGTTCGCGATAACAAGAAAAGCCAAGAGGAATTCGAGAAGATTCTCAATGACTCTCTCAATAATGTAATGACTCATTTCCGCGAGTCCTTCCCCAACAAAAAGGAACGGTATTATCAGATCGCCAGTTTCCTCTTTGCAGGATTCAGTGCCTCCACCATCAGTCAGATAATTTACGATTACTCCAAGGATAATATTCATCTTGCAAAGTTTCGTCTAAAGAAGAGTATCCGCGAATCAGATAGTCCCTATAAAGAACAATTCCTCTCGCTGCTTTCTTAATATGCTGAATTATAGACACTTATAAGATCATTTCGTTAGCCTATTTGTATGATTTGTAAGTCCCTGTCATTCAGTATTTTACATTTCTGAAAGATTTTAAGCCTCTTTCTTCTCTTAAAAACGGCACCAGAGCGCATTCTGATGCCGTTTTTATTATGCAAAATGAAAGGAAATCATCCATCGAACGCACAAGCACATGGTTTACCTTTGTGATGTAAATCAATTACATAAACGCCACATGAAAAAGATCCTTTTCTATCTTCTGCTCATGTTCTCATTTTCACTCTTCGCGACACCTACTTCTGAGACATCATACGCAGCAGCTGACGACGACGTTATTGAAATTGATGTCAGTTATATTCCTCCAATGTTTTTATTGAGAACCTCATTCATGGCTATATTTGTAACGAAGTTGGTGATGGCGGTGATGATAACAGCGATAGTCATAAAGATTATGGCGATGGAGGAGGCAATGGAGGGGGATCTCACAATGGTTTCTACGCTTCGGGCGTTTTTGATACGACTCAGGGACCAGTAGCTGTGGATCCTGAATTCGGAGACAACAACACTCCCGGAGAGTATGATTTTGATTGGTGGTATAGAATCATTACCTATTAATATTAAAAAATATATGAAAATTTACAAGTTGTTTTTATTATGTTTGTCCCTCACGGCCATTTCCGGTTGTGTTGATTTGTTTGACAATACGGACACGCTGGTTTACGGATATACAGATAAACAGTGGAGTTTAAGGACTAAAGCCACAGAAATAGCCGGCAGTCTGGATATGTATTACTACTCTGTGGCCATAACGGGAAGTGAGGAGTGGAGAGATGTGGACCATCTGATTTTCATGGATCTTATGTCACGGGGGAGCATGGGAACTGTTTTTACAGCGGCGAGTAATTCTGAGGCCTTTTCCCGTCTCTGCGAGAAACATGGAGATACTGCAAAATCTCCTGTAGGTTGCTTTAGTCAATTCTCAAAGTCGGATCGTTCAATTTACCACTTTTATCAGGATTTTACCGCTATTGAGGTAACATGCGAAGAAGATTTTGATTCGAACCATCCTGCAGGATCTTCCCTTCTGGACATCATTCATTATGCGACAGATTCGCCCTATCGTGTGCTTAAGAACAATTATCAGATTGAATTCAAGGATAATTCGCTGATTGTTCGCGTCACAGACGATAAGTTTCTTTCAGAATTCTTTGGCGACGAACCGGTTTACCGCCAATTGTTCAATACGTTCAAGAAAGGAACAGATGTCAAGCCGGAAGATATGACCATACTGGGCAATATCTTCATCTCTTTCGATAAGTATCCCGATGTTATTGAACCCAAGCATATTAGGATCCAAATGACCGCTGATACCGGCGAGGTTTATTCTTTTGATACCGTGTTGACATTTGCTAAAGTCAAGTGATTGGGCGGCTATTGCTTTGAATAGTAATTGAATGTGCTCCGCCCTCGTACAGTCCTCATTGTCCTTACACTGGCCACCCTCTCGTCTATTCTCGGCCTGTCGCTTGGTAATGTCTATACCAAGCGGTCGAGACTGAAAGAACGTATTCGCCAGCTCGACTCGCCTTACAAGGAACAATATCTGCAGGTCATTTAACAAGATCAGCCCGGAAAAATCCAAAATAACGCCCTTCAAAAGACCGTGTAAGGTTCAAGACCTTACAAGGTCTTTTTGCGACTGATAATCGATTGATTATCAGTATGCAACAAACATACCCAAAATGCTCGTTGTAAGGTAAATCTGCCTTCCGGATACGCAACATTTGGCAATCTTTGCGCATCTTTGTAACTGAAAACACATCATTCACACACGATTATGAAAAAGGTATTATTGCTCGCAACCATTCTGGTCGTAACTACTATTTCTAAGGCCAACATGAAAAATATTCATACAAAAACGAGATTACTTAATATGAAAAGAACGCTTTGTACCATTGCAGCTATCTTTGTCACAGTGGTGGTATTTGCTCAGAATGATGGGAAAGGTAGATGGTCTCCCGAGTTTTCAGCGAAAGGATTTGTATCTATGCATCACTATTCGTTCGAAATAACAGCAGGAGCCCGTATCAACGACAATGTATTCGGTTTAGGAAGTGGTTATGGTGAGGAGTCTTGGATGGCTTATTCGGCTGAAGCCAAGAAAATCCCAGTTTATGGTTTCTATCGTCGATACTTTCCTTTGGGACAAAAAAAGCGTTTCCTGCTCTTTGGAGAGGTAACACTTGGCGGAGAGAGTGTGTATAAAATCAGTGGAGGTATTAGAGGGGCTGACGAAGATTTCAAAAAAACGCCGTACTGGAAATGGAGAGCCAGTCTTACACCCGGTGTTGCCTTACGTATATTCAAGAATACAAGTATTTACCTTGCTCCAACATTAGAGGTTGTCCATCCTATACAGTTATTACCAGGCGTTACAGCTGGTGTAAACTTAGGGTTCTAACATAGCTTTCACAAGGCACACGAGTCCGACGCGTTCGGTCGCGGCTATTGCTTTGCTTCCCCGGGAGTGACTTCCTCTGCTTCGTAGCCGAGCTTGCGGATTGCTGCGGCAAGTTTTTCCTTGTCAGTCCTGGAGGCGTCGTACCTGATACGGACAGTCTGGTCTTCGAGCTTGACTTTCAGGTCCTTGACTCCTTTCTCGTAGGGGAGGTTGGCTTCCACCTTCCTGACGCAGTTCTTGCAGTCGATGGTGGTGACGAAGGTCACTTCCCGGATGTCGGGATTCTTCTTCTGTTTCTTGTCCTGGGCCATGCCTGTTCCTGCGATGAACAGCACGGCGAGCATAAGGGTGATAAAGCGTTTCATATGGTTAAGTTTAATATTTCCAAAGTGTATAACGGAGGCCTATGTAAAATTTTCTTCCCATCAGGGGCCCCCAGACGTTGCTGGCGTCGAAGATGCTCGGGAATGCCGCTGAGGACGGGCTTGAAAAATCGTTGGTCGAGTATACTGTGACGAAAGGCCTGTCGGCGGCTATGATGGCGTCCTTCTGGCGGAAGCCCAGGATGTTCTCGGCTCCGACATAGACGTCTATGCCCTTGAACTTGCGGGTGATCTGGGCATAAAGCATAGGATAGACCGGCGAGGCCTCCATGCCCCATTCCCTGGCAGCAAATTCCGGCAGGCGCATCGGTCCGTTGACCTGTGCGGTGAAGTCGAAGGTCCATTTGCTCATCGGCGTGGCGTACTGCATGTTGAGCACTCCCTTGAAGCGGCTGGTCATGGGCCTTTCCACCAGCCCCTGGTTCCTGAGCGTCACCCTGGCGTCGGTATAGCGGAAGGTGGCGGTGATGTTGAAGCGCTCGACCGGGTCGACCGAGAAGTCGACCTGATAGGTGTTGGTGAAGGACCTGCCGTCGAGGTTGTAGATATGGATGTCGAACGGGGACAGTTCCGGGTCCACGATGACCTGCTTGTTGAAGTCGTTGTGGAAGTAGTCGAAACTCAGGTAGGTGTCGGTGCCTTCTGCTCCGAAGGGAAGGTAGAAGGTCACGTTGCCGCCCCAGGTCCAGGCGTCTTCGAGCAGGTCGAGGTTATCGGCGAAGCTGAAGACCTTCGCGGTGGAGAAGATGCCCAGGTTGTCGGTGAATACGTTGGCGGTGCGGTAGCCGCGGCCGCCCACTGCGCGCAGTACCACCCAGTCGGCGGGAGACCAGCGCACGTTCGCCCTCGGGGCGAAGAGCCAGCCGTGAAGCGTGTTGTACTCCAGGTTCAGGCCGCCGACGAACGAAAGTTTCTCTTCGAGGTTGAAGGTGTATTCGCCGAAGCCCGCGAAGGAATGCTCGCGCCGGCTGAAATCCAACCATGGATTCTCCACCAGGCCATAGCCCTGGTTGAGGTCGTCGAACTGCCAGGTGAGGCCCGCGCTGAGGCGGTGGCTGTCGCTGAAGCTGTCCTGGAAAATCAGGTTGGCGAAGGCGGAATTCTGCCAGGCATCATACAACTTCAGGCCGAAGAACGAATCGAATTCGTGGTGGTTGAAGTCCGCCACCAGTGCGATGTTGGCGGTGTTCTCCTCATTGAGGGGCACACCCAGCTTGAGGAAGCCGTTCGCACCCCGGTTCTGGATGCGGGAACCCCAGATGGCTCTCTTCAGGTTGCTGGTGTTGTCTTTTGTGGCGTCCATCTGGCCGCCGAGCCTGTCGTCCCAGAGGTAGCGGCCGCCGAAGCGTATCTGCATGCCGCTCGGGGCGTAGTAGAGCCAGCGGCTGGTGAAGTTGAGCTGAAGGTCCTGGGGCTCGTCGCGGAAACCGTCGCCGTTGTGGTCCATCCTGGAGGCGCTGCCGCCCACGTGGGCCATGTTGACCACGCTCCAGTTTTCGTTGAGCTGGAGGGCGGAGGCCAGGTTGGTTTCGTACATGCGGTCGGTGCTGCCGTACACCTGTACGAAGAGCGGGGTCTCGTCGGTGGGCTTGCGGTGCTCCATGTTGATCTGGCCGGTGATAGCCTCGAGGCCGTTGATCACTGACGAGGGGCCCTTGGCTATCTGTATGCTTTCAAGCCACTGGCCTGGGACGAACGACATGCCGAATGGGGCTGCGATGCCGCGCATCACGGGACGGTTCTCGTCGAGCATCTGGGTGTAGGTGCCGGAGAGGCCGAGGAGCTTGATCTGCCGGGCGCCGGTGATGGCGTCGGCGAAGCCCACGGTCACGCTGGCGGAGTTCTCGAAGCTCTCGGCCAGGGCGCAGCATGCCATCTTGCACAGGCCTGCTGCGGTGATGGTCTCGGTCCTGACTCCCTTCATCCTGGGCAGGGTCGACTGCCTCGCTGTAACGGTCGACTGCGAGAGGTCGATCACCGAATCAAGTTCGGATTGTGCCATGGCCGGCCATGCGGCCACGCATATGAATATGAAAATAAGTGTTTTTTTCATTGACTGTCTGTTTGGTTGATGTATTTGAGGTTACAGGATCGACCCTGTAGCTCAAATCAACCAGACAGAAAGCAATGCGGGGGAAGGGCAGGGGATGCGGGGCGGAGTGCGGCTGGGAATCGCATGGATCGCTGCGGAAGCCGAAACGGCCACGTACTTGGTCACGATTACGGGAGTGAGTGCGGTGTCGGGCGAGCCGACATTCAGGTCGGTGCCGTAATCGTCCTGCGCATCGGTCAGGACGAAGACCTGGGTGCTGCAGCATCCGTCGTCGTGGTGGTGGTCGTGGTCGGCGTCGTGGCTGTGGTGGTGGATCGCTTCGCAGGACACTTCTCCAAACAGAAGCACCAGATGCCGGCTGCCGTCTTCATGGCAGGTGTGGATCCCGAAGCCCATGTAGGAAAATACATAGACCAGGGCCAGAAGCAGGCAGAAGGAGTATTTGAGCACACGTCCCATGACGCGCAAAAGTAAAGATTATTGACTATATTTGCAAGTTGTAAAAAGACAAATCATTATAAATTAGGATATGAAACCTTTCTGGAAAGTAGTTTGGGGCGGGTGCCTTGGCACTCTCATCGCCTTCATCCTCATCAATCTGATTATCTTCGGAATTATCGGCTCTGCAATCTCCTCTTTTGGAGGTGGCAAGGACAGCGCGCCCGTGGTCCCCAAGGGAGCCATCCTCAAGATCGACCTTTCGCAGCCCATCGCCGAGCAGGGCAGGGAGTCCTTCTCCTTCAATCCCATGGCACTCAGCGCCAACATGTCGAACAGCCTCTCGCTTCTCAATGCCATCCGCGCCCTCGAGGCCGCGGCAGCAGACCCGCAGGTCAAGTTCGCCTACATCAAGGCCGACGATGTGGCCATGGACTTCGCCCAGGCGGAGGAGTTCCGCGCCGCCCTGGCCCGCTTCCGCGAGAGCGGCAAGCCTCTGGTGGCCTACAGCCAGAACTACTCGGGCAACAACTATTACATGGCGTCGGTGGCCGACAAGGTGATACTCAACGCCTACGGCGAGGTGATGATCAGTGGCATGAGTTCCAGCCTGATGTACTACAAAGACCTGATCGACCATCTCGGCATAGACATCCAGCTCATCCGCCACGGCAAATACAAATCGGCAGGCGAGCCCTACATCAAGAGCGAGATGAGTGCCGAGAACCGCGAGCAGTACGAGACCCTGCTCGGCACGATATGGGGCGTGATGGCCGACGCCGTAGCCTCTTCCCGCGACTTCACTGCAGAGCAGTACAACGCCTGGATCGACGGCCTCGAGATCACCAGCGCCGAGGTGGCCCTTGAGAAGGGGCTCGTCGACGAGCTCTGGTATGACGACCAGGTGCGCGATTATTTCTGCACCCTGTGCGGTGTGAAGGAGCCCAAGGATCTCAAATATGTGAGCCTCAAGGACTACGCCGTTGCCAAGGTCCGTCCCGACCTCCGTGCGAAGGACAAGGTGGCGGTGATCTACGCCGACGGTGAGATCGTGATGGACGACAAAGGCTATGGCAGCATCGGCAACAACTTTGCCAAGGTGATCGCCGAGGCGCGTCGCGACCCTGCCGTCAAGGCGGTCGTGTTCCGCGTCAACAGCCCGGGCGGAAGCGTCCAGGCCTCTGCAGCCATTGCCCGTGAGATCGAGCTCCTCAAGGCAGAGAAACCCGTGGTGGCCAGCTATGGCGGCTATGCCGCATCCGGCGGCTACTGGATCAGCTGCGCCGCCGACAAGATCTACAGCGACAAGACCACCCTTACCGGTTCGATCGGAGTGTTCGGCTTGATTCCGAGCGTAGGACGGGCTCTCAAGAAGAACCTCCACCTCAATGTCTACGAGGTGTCTACCCACAAGCACGGCTCGCTTGGCAGCCTTATGTCCCCGCTCGATCCCGACGAGGTGGCATACATGCAGCAGAATGTCGACGCCACCTACGAAGACTTCGTCGGCCGCGTGGCCAGGGGACGCGACCTCACGGCCGAAGCGGTCGACGAGATCGCCCAGGGCCGCGTGTGGGCTGGCGGTGACGCCCTCCGCATCGGCCTGATTGACGAATGGGGCGGCCTGACCGACGCCATCAGCTATGCCGCGACCATGGCCGACCTTGACAGATACCGCGTCGAGGAGTATCCTGTGGTCGAATCGATGTACAACCAGTTGCTCTCGTCGATGAACGACAGCGGTACCGATCAGGACATCCGTCTCGAAAACCTTCCCAATACGGCTGTCAGAACCGGCAAGTGGCTCCTCGGCCTCAATGGCCCGGAGATTGCCGCCCGCATGCCTTATATCGGAATAAGCTACTAAGTCCCAAAGCGGATGTATCGTATTACCCGAAAAATGATGCTGACTCCGTCCATTTGCCTGATGGACGTGGTGGCGCCGCGAATCGCCGCGGCTGCATTGCCTGGCCAGTTCCTGATAGTGAGGGCCAGGCCTCAGGGAGAAAGGATTCCCCTGACCATCTGCGATTTCGATCGCTCCAAAGGCATAGTGACCATAGTGACTCAGGAGGTCGGGGCCTCTTCCCGCATGATCTGCTCTCTGGAGGAAGGCGAGAGTTTCACCGACGTGGTCGGCCCGCTCGGCCGTCCTTCCGCGTTCGTCGAGAAACCTGATTCCGAGCTCTCCGGCCGCCGCTTCCTCTTCGTGGCCGGCGGTCTCGGCACTGCCCCTGTCTACCCTCAGGCCAAGTACCTGCACGAGCGCGGGGCGCATGTCGACATAGTGCTGGGAGCCAAGACCTCCAGCCTGGTGATCCTGCGCGGCCAGATGTCCGAAGTGTGCGACAACCTCTATATCTGCACCGACGACGGCAGCGAAGGATTTGCCGGCCTGGTGACCGGAAAGGTACAGGAACTGCTGGCCGCCGGTGAGCATTACGACCAGGCGGTGGCAATCGGGCCCATGATCATGATGAAGTTCGTTACCCTGACTCTGAAGGATACAGGCATTCCGCTCGACGTGAGCCTCAATACCCTGATGGTCGACGGCACCGGCATGTGCGGCTGCTGCCGTGTCACGGTCGGCGGACGAGTCCGTTTCGCCTGCGTGGAAGGGCCGGAGTTCAATGCCTATGAGGTCGATTTCGACGAGGCCCTGCGCCGCGGAGCGATGTACCGGACTCAGGAACAGGAAGCTGATCACAAATTTAAAATAGGGAGGGATTCGTAATGGCAGAAAAGATCGGACGCGTTCCCGTGCGGGAACAGGACCCGAAGGTCCGCGCACACAATTTCGAGGAAGTGTGCTATGGCTACGATGAGCAGGAGGCTTTGCTTGAAGCTTCCCGCTGCCTTAACTGCCGCAATCCGCGCTGCGTGCAGCAATGCCCGGTAGGTATCAGCATTCCGGAATTCATCGCCCAGGTCCGTGGCGGCGACTTCACCGCCGCCGCCGGGGTCATCGCCCGCGACAGCTCGCTCCCTGCGGTCTGCGGACGCGTCTGTCCCCAGGAGACCCAGTGCGAAGGCAGCTGCATCCTCGGCGTGAAGGGCGAACCCGTCGCCATAGGCAAGCTGGAGCGCTTCGTGGCCGACTGGAGCCGGGCACATGGGGGTGTGAAAGTGGAGAAGGCTCCCGCCAACGGCAGGAAGGTCGCGGTGGTGGGCAGCGGTCCTTCGGGCCTCGCCTGCGCCAGCGACCTGGCCAGGATGGGCTACGACGTGACGATTTTCGAGGTCCTGCACAAGGCGGGCGGAGTGCTGCAGTATGGCATTCCCGAGTTCCGTCTTCCCAAGGAGGCGGTGGTGGAGCCTGAGATCGACGCCGTCAAGGCATTGGGAGTCAAGATAGAAACCAATGTGGTGGTAGGCCGCACCCTGACCGTCGACGAACTGCTGGACCGCGAGGGCTTCTCAGCCGTGTTCGTGGGTTCCGGAGCCGGACTGCCGCGCTTCATGGGCATCCCCGGAGAGAATCTCTGCGGAGTTTTCTCAGCCAACGAATATCTGACCCGCAGCAACCTTATGCGTGCCTTCGACCCGGAAAGCGATACTCCTATCTTCATCGGGAAGCGCATCGCCGTGGTGGGAGGTGGCAACGTGGCCATGGATGCCGCGCGCACCGCGCTGCGCCTGGGCTCCGAAGTCACGATCGTCTACCGTCGCACCGAGAAGGAACTCCCGGCCCGCGCAGAGGAAGTGCACCATGCTCTCGAGGAGGGCATAGTCTTCCGTATGCTGACCAATCCCGTGGAGGTGCTTGGCGACGAGAAAGGCTGGGTGCGCGGTCTTCGCTGCATCCGCATGGAGCTCGGTGAGCCCGACGCCAGCGGCCGGCGTTCTCCCGTACCGGTGGAAGGTTCCGAGTTCGAGATTCCCGTCGACGGGGTCATCATGGCGCTTGGAACTTCTCCCAACCCGTTGATAGCCAGTACGACCAATGGCTTGGAGACTGAACGTCACGGCTGCCTAGTGGCTTCCGAAGACGGCGCCACCACGCGTCCGGGAGTCTTCGCCGGCGGCGACGCCGTGACCGGCGCGGCCACCGTCATCCTCGCCATGGGCGCCGGCCGCCGCGCGGCAAAAGCCATCGACGAATACCTCAAAGGCTGATTCCTGAGTCAGGAGAACTCATTTCGCGGCTGTCGTGTCGGCAGCCGCGGCCTTTTCCAGCGCCTTGTAGCGGGCCAGTTCGACCTGTAGCTCCACTATTGTCTGATTGAGCTGCCGGATGGTTTCGAGATAGTGGTCGCTCAGGTTGCGCATGACTTCGTTCCTGTCTATGTTCTGCACTGACGCTTCTTCGTGGAAGATGATCTGGTCGCTGTGCAGGCCGTAGTTGAGGGCGCTCTGGAGCAGGATCTGCTTGGTCGTATAGTCGAGGGCCTCACCGGCAAGGTATAGGTCGAGGGTCTGGGTGCGTCCGTCGAGATTGATACGGTGGTCGAAGATGTAGGCTGAGCCTATGGTCTTGTGCTCGGCGACGAAGCGTTCGGCATTGGTGGCGAAGTTGTTGTCGCGTATGGTGCCGATGGCCGAAATGACGCTCGGGACTATCATCACCACCAGGATAAGGCTGACTACCCGTGCGCTGCGGCGATTGCGCAGCTCGTCGCCGGGGGCTCTCTCAAATCCCAGGAACTTGGCTACGATGAAGGTGGCCAGAGCGATGAAGAAGGTGTTGATCAGGAAGAGGTACATCGCGCCGAAGATGTAGCGGGGCGCAAGGGTGGCGATGCCGTAGCCCACGGTGCAGAGCGGCGGCATCAGGGCGGTGGCGATGGCTACGCCGGCCAGCACCGTGCCGCGTTCCTTGCGGGAATGCTCCAGCATTCCCGCCACGCCGCCGAAGAGTGCGATCAGCACGTCGTAGATGGTGGGACGGGTGCGGGCCAGCAGTTCCGTGGGATTGGTCATGCGCAAAGGCGAAATCATGAAGTAGAGCGTCGCCACTACTATGCTTATGACCACCATCACAAGGAAGTTCTTGAGCGAATTGGTCAGAAGCCCGGTGTCGTTCGTGCCCAGGCCCAGGCCGAAACCAAGGATAGGCCCCATCACGGGAGAAATGAGCATCGCGCCGATGATGACCGGGATAGAGTTGACATTCAGGCCGATGGAGGCTATGAATATGGCGCAGGCCAGGATTATGACGTTCGGTCCACGGAAGGCTATGTTCTTCTTGATGCTGGCCGCTGCAGCCGCACGGTCGAGCTCGTCTTCCAGATAGACGATATGTCGCAGGTATCTGGTAAATTTGTTCATGTCGCAATATACCAAAAAAACGCCTAACTTTGTCCTGCCATGAAAAAAATATCCGTTCCCATCATCCTGACTGCGACTCTGTTCGCCCTCCTTGCGGCCTCCGGCTGCCAGCCTTCCGAAATCCTGACCGGCGATTTCGCCGTGAGCCCGCTGCCGCGGGAGGTCCGCGCCACTGAGGTGGATCCCAATCCCTTTGTATTGTCGTCCAATGTCCGTATCTGCCACGAGCAGGGAGATGAGGCCCTTGCCGCTGCGGCTGAGTTGCTTGCGGATGAAATCCGCCAGGCAACCGGCATCAGGCTCCGCACACAGGCCCGCGAGACATCCTCTCCTTCCATAGTGCTGGGCGTCGACGCCGGGCTCGGCGCAGGCCTGCGCGATTTCCAGCAGGAATCCTGCTACCGCATCTTCGTGTCCAAAGATAAAGTAACGCTTACCGGCGGGAGTGTGCAGGGAGTGCTCCATGGCATCCAGACTCTCGTCAAGGCGCTCCCGCTGCCTGAGGACGGCAGCTCATTCCGCCCGGCGTGGCCTGCGGACGAAGTCTTCGACTATCCAGAATTCCCCTACAGGGCTTTCATGCTCGACTGCGGACGGCACTTCTTCCCCCTGGAGACCGTCAGGAAAGTGATCGACATCCTCGCGCTGCACAATCTCAACTACTTCCACTGGCACCTCAGCGAAGACCAGGGCTGGAGGCTCGAGATCAAGAAATATCCGAAACTCACTGAGATAGCCTCATACCGTCCCGGGACCGAATATCAGGACGGACAGCTCGACGACGTGCCGGTGTCGGGCTTCTACACCCAGGAAGAAGCGAGGGAGGTCGTGCGCTACGCAGCGGAGCGCGGCATAACGGTGATCCCCGAGATCGACCTTCCTGGCCATACCCAGGCCATGCTGGCCGCTTATCCTGAGCTCGGCTGCACGGGCGGGCCCTACGAAGTGGCGACGCGCTACGGAGTGCTCGACGACGTGCTGTGCGTGGGCAAGGAGTCCACGATGGACTTCGTGAAGGACGTCCTCACCGAACTTCTCGACATCTTCCCTTCCGAGTACATCCATCTCGGCGGCGACGAGTGCCCCAAGGTGCGCTGGGAGAAATGCCCTGACTGTCAGCGGAAAATCCGCGAGCTGGGGCTCAAGGGCGATGGCCACAAGACCCCCGAGGAACTGCTGCAGTCCTGGTTCAGCTCGCAGCTGGAAGTCTTCCTGGCCGAGCACGGCCGCAGGATGATCTGCTGGAACGACGTGCTCTGCGACTGGAGCGACCATGTGGTCGGGGCTCCTTCGAAGCAGACCGTCATAGCCGCGTGGATGCGCCCGTCCTCCGCCGCCATAGCAGTGCGGGAGGGCTACGACGCCATCATGTGCCCTTGCGGCTACGTCTATTTCAGCAATGCCGAGAACAACGAACTGACGGGAGAGGAGAGCCTGCGGAAGGTCTACGACCTGGCCGTCATCCCGGAGGGCCTGACGCCCGAAGAGCGCTCACGCATCATCGGAGCCGAGGCCTGCATCTGGAGCGAACGCGTAGCCGACGAGGAGAAACTGCTCTGGGAACTCCTGCCCCGCATCTCCACCCTGGCCGAACTCCAGTGGTCCGATCCCGCCGCCCACAACCTGCAGGCCTATATTCCCCGGCTCCGGCACATGGCACGTATCTACGACTCCCGAGGCTGGAACTGGAAGACCGACGTGCTCACTTCACCACAGTAACGGCCTTTTCTTTGGGAAGAGTCTGCTGCTCTCCGGAGGCAAGGTTCTTGAGAGTGACGGTCCCTGAGGATACTTCCTGGTCGCCGACTATCGCCAGCCAGGGGATGCCCTTGCGGTCGGCGTATTCAAACTGTTTCTTGAGCTTCGTATTGTCGGGATACACTTCGCAGGCTACGCCCTCGGCCCGGAATGCGGACGCCAGAGAAACCGCGTAGGCGGCTTCCTTCTCGCCCATGTTGGTGAAGAGCACGGAGGCGGAGGCGGCGGAGCCCTCAGGGAAAAGATCCAGCCCCTGCAGCACGTCGTAGATGCGGTCGGCGCCGAAGCTGATGCCCACTCCCGACATCCCGGGCAGGCCGAAGATGCCGGTCAGGTCGTCGTAGCGGCCGCCGCCGCAGATGCTGCCGATGGCCCAGTCGAGGGCCTTTACCTCGAAAATGGCGCCGGTGTAGTAGTTGAGGCCGCGGGCCAGGGAGAGGTCGAGCTCGACTTCCTGACGGATTCCCGCGGCCGCGATGAGGCCGAAGAGCGTCTCGGTCTCCTCAAGTCCTTTCATGCCGGTTTCGGAACCGGCGAGCAGCGTCCGCATGCGGGCGATCTTCTCTTCGGTGGTCCCTGATAGGGTCAGCACAGGCTCGATGGTGGCGACAGCCTTCTCGGTGAGCCCCTTCTCGAAAAGTTCCTCCTTCACGGCGTCCAGGCCCACCTTGTCGATCTTGTCGATGGCGACGGTCATGTCGACGAGTTTGTCGGGTTGTCCCGACACTTCTGCCAGGCCGGAGAGTATCTTGCGGTTGTTGATCTTCAGGCATACCCTGACTCCCAGGCGGCCGAACACCTCGTCCACGATCTGGACAAGCTCGAGCTCGTTGAGGAGCGACTTGCTGCCGATCACGTCGACGTCGCACTGGTAGAACTCGCGGTAGCGTCCCTTCTGCGGACGGTCGGCCCGCCAGACGGGCTGTATCTGGTAGCGCTTGAAGGGGAAGGATATCTCGTTCTGGTGCTGGACCACGAAGCGGGCGAAGGGGACTGTCAGGTCGTAGCGCAGGCCCTTTTCCGGAGCCAGAGCGGCTTTCTCGCCGCTGTTCTGGATGCGGAACAGGAGCTTGTCTCCCTCGTCGCCGTATTTGCCGAGGAGAGTGCCGAGGTTTTCCATGGAGGGAGTTTCGATGCACGGATAGCCGTACTTCCGGAACACGTCCTTCACCGTAGAGAAGATATAGTTGCGACCCATCATTTCGGAGGGACCGAAATCCCTGGTACCCTTGGGTATGGACGGTTTTTGTGCCATTTTTGTCCTTTGGTTGATCAGACGACAAAGATAGCAAAACAGGGAGCGCCCACCAAAAAAACCGATTTTTTATGCAACTGTTGAATAATGTTGTTATTTTTGTCACAACTGTTTTTCTACCAAATCATTGTCGATATGAAAAAGATATTGTTTTTTAGTCTGCTTATAGGCGTGGCTGCCATGCTGGGGTCCTGCGGCGCGGCAGGGTCCGCTTCCAGTGCACCAAAGGATACCAGGGTCAATGTCGGATACAGCGTGACGACCCAGGATGACCTCACATATTCCGTCTCTTCCGTGAAGCCGGACGAAAAGGAGATGGTCTATTCCAACATGTACGACTATCTGAGAGGAAGGGTAGCGGGAGTCCAGGTGTTCCCCGACAACTCCATCCGGATCCGCGGCATCAATTCCATCAACAGTTCCACCGAACCTCTGCTCGTGGTCGACGGTGCCGTAGTCACCAACCTCGACGCCATCAATCCCCATGACGTGTATTCGGTCGACGTGCTCAAGGACGCATCTTCGTCCATCTACGGAGTGAGGGGGGCGAACGGGGTGATCATCATCACTACGAAATCGGGCAGGAATCAAAAATAGGGGGCAAAGAACACATCTTCTCTCTTTTTTCAGTACTTTTGCAGGCTGCATCCGATTCCCGATGCCTCGAAATAGATGAAAGATTCGCTATTGAACAGAATATGTGCGGAATACACCCTGGCCGACGAAGTGAAAGCCATGGGAATCTATCCGTACTACCGCCCGATTGAATCCGGCCAGGACCCGGTCGTGAAGATGGGCGGCAAAGATGTGATGATGTTCGGGTCGAACTCATACCTCGGCCTTTCCGACGACCCGCGCCTGAAGGAGGCCGCCATCGAGGCCATCCGCAAATATGGCACCAGCTGCTCAGGCTCGCGCTTCCTCAACGGAACCCTCGACATCCACCTGGCCCTTGAGGAGAAACTGGCCGCCCTGGTAGGCAAGGAGGAGGCCGTGACCTACAGCACCGGCTTCCAGGTCAACCTCGGAGTGGTGTCATGTCTCGGTTTCAGGGGCGGTTACATCTTCCTCGACGCACTCGACCACGCCTGTATCATCGACGGCAGCCGCCTGTCATTCAGCCGCGTGGTGAAGTTCCCCCACAACGACATGGAGAATCTCGAAAGGAAGATGAAGGCCGCGCCGCTCGAAGTCCCTAAGCTCATAGTCGTCGACGGCGTATATTCCATGGAAGGCGATATGGCCCCGGTCCCCCAGCTGGTGGAGCTCTGCGGGAAATACAACGCTTCGCTGATGATCGACGACGCCCACGGCCTCGGCGTGATGGGTGACCACGGACGTGGAACCGCCGACCACTTCGGCCTGACCGACAAGGTCGACCTCATCATGGGCACCTTCTCCAAGTCGTTCGGCAGTCTCGGCGGATTCATCGCAGGCGACCACGAAGTGCTCAACTATCTCAAGCACAACTCCCGCTCCCTGATTTTCAGTGCCAGCATGCCGCCGGCCAACGTGGCGGCCGTGAGCCGTGCCATCGACATCATGCTCTCCGAGCCTGAGCGACTCGAGCACCTTTGGGCCCTTACCCGCCACGCCCATGAAGAGTTCAAGGCCCGCGGATTCGACATAGGCCACACCCAGTCGCCCATCATCCCGCTTTTCGTGCGCGATCTGAAGAAGTGCCTGATAGCCGTGAAGATGGCTCTGGAAGAAGGTGTGTTCATCACCCCCGTCATCCCGCCCGCCGTGCCGGAAGACTCTGTCATCGTGCGCTTCGCCCTGATGGCCACACACTCCTTCGAGCAGCTTGACGAAGCCATCGACAAGCTCACGAAGATCTTCCGTCAGCTGGAAATCATTCCTTAGAATCCAGGATCTCGTTCTGGACCCGCACGCTCTCTTCATGGATCACGCTGAAGAGGGCGCGCAGGAATTTTTCGTCCATCCCTTCGACGCTTCCCTTGTCGATCATGTCGCCGAGCAGGTCGTCCCAGCGGGCCAGCTGCAGGATGGCGATGTTGTGGTCTTTCTTGTAGCGTCCGATCTCCCGGGAAATCTCCATGCGCGAACGCAGGACTTCCAGCAGGTTTTCATCGATAAGGTCGATGCGGGCACGAAGCTGCTCGATGTTCTCGCGATAGTCCGCAGCCAAGGTATCTGATTCACGGACAATCAGTTGTTCATGAAGCATCCGCCCCAGGGCCTCCGGGGTCAGCTGTTGGTTGGCGTCGCTCATGGCCTTTTCGGGATGGCAGTGCGACTCGATGAAGAGGCCCTCCAGTCCGAGGTCCAGTGCGCGCTGGCTGAGTTCCTGCAGGTATTTGCGTTCGCCTCCCATGTGGGAAGGATCGGCGAAGAAGGGGAGGTCGGGGAACAGGGTGCGTAGCTCGATGGCGATGCGCCAGCCCGGGTCGTTGCGGTAGTGGGTTTCCTGCAGGGTGGAGAAGCCGCGGTGCACCACTCCCAACTTACGCAGCCCGGCCTGGTTGAGGCGCTCCAGCGCTCCTACCCAGAGGTCGAGGTCGGGGCTCACTGGATTCTTCACCAATACCGGAAGGTCGCATCCCTGCAGCGCATCGGCGATTTCCTGTACGAGAAAGGGATTGCCCGTGGTGCGCGCCCCAACCCAGACCATGTCGATGCCATGCCTGAGACATTCTTCCACATGCTTGGCGGAAGCCACTTCGGTGCAGACCTTCATGCCCAGTTCCCGCTGGACTTTCTGCAGCCAGCTGAGGCCTGTGGAGCCTACACCTTCGAAACATCCGGGGTGCGTGCGGGGCTTCCAGATTCCGGCGCGGAACACGCGGATTCCTGCGCTTGCGAGCCCGGCGGCGGTTTCCATGACCTGCTCCTCGCTTTCCGCGGAGCATGGCCCCGCAATAACCCTCGGAAGAAGGTTGGAGAAGAAGCCCCATTGCGTGAGGGGAGTAAGCTCAAGTTTTGCAGCCATCCCCCAAAGGTATAAAATTTTCAGCAAATCCGGGATTTGTGCGTATCTTCGCAACATGAAACTCATCAGTTGGAACGTAAACGGCCTGAGGGCCGTGGTGCAGAAGGGCTTCGCGGAAAGCTTCGCGGCCCTTGACGCAGACTTCTTCTGCCTGCAGGAGACAAAGCTCCAGGCCGGCCAGATCGACCTCGAATTTCCGGGCTATCGCTCGTATTGGAACTATGCCGAAAAGAAGGGCTATTCAGGGACCGCCGTCTACACCCGTGTCGAGCCCCTGTCGGTCACCTGCGGCATGGGCGTCGAGGAGCACGACCACGAAGGGCGTGTGCTGACCCTTGAGATGCCGGACTTCTTCCTGGTGAACGTCTACACCCCCAACTCTCAGGATGGTCTCAGGCGCCTGGACTACCGCATGGAGTGGGAAGATGCTTTCAGGGCTTATGTCTGCGGGCTTGCGGCTCGCAAGGGCGTCGTGATTTGCGGCGACATGAACGTGGCCCACGAGGAGATAGACCTTAAGAACCCCGCCACCAACCATTTCAACGCCGGCTTCACCGACGAGGAGCGCGGCAAGATGAGCGAACTTCTTGCAGCGGGATTCCGCGACAGCTGGAGGGACGCACACCCTGGTGAGGCGAAGTATTCCTGGTGGTCCTACAGGATGGCTGCGCGTGAGAGGAACGTGGGTTGGCGTATCGACTATTTCCTGGTATCGGAAGGACTCGCACCCAGGATCTCCGGCACCGACATCCACAACGGCATCTTCGGCTCAGACCACTGTCCCGTCGAGCTTTCACTGGCTCCGTCACCCCGGACCTGATCCTGGGTCTCATGCCTTCGGCAGCGTGATGGTGAACCTGGCCCCTCCCATTTCGGAGCGGCTGTAGTCTATCGTACCCTGGCTTTGCTCTATGATGCTGCGGCAGATGGCAAGTCCGAGTCCGGTACCTGTCTTTTTCGTAGTGAAATTAGGCGTGAAGAGTTTCGGCAGATCTTCTTCGTCCACTCCGGGGCCGTTGTCCTCCACGTCGATCTGCCAGAAGCCGGCATCGTCCTTTCGTGTGGGAGAGAGGGTGATCCGCACCCGTCCGCCGGAGGTCTCGCTGTTGTCGATGGCCTGGATGGAGTTCGTAAGCAGGTTGACCAGCACGCGTGCAAGCTGGCTGCGACGGGCGTCCACCGGGGCTTCTCCGTCTACCAGCGCGCGGTATTCGAAACCGATATCCTCCCGGCCTTCGAACAGCACCCTCTGCTCCTCTATGAGCGCGGCCAGGTCGATCCGGGTTATCTCTTCGCTGAAGAAGCGTGCGAACGACGAGAACTCCGTGGCTGTCTGCGACAAGGTGTCGATCTGCTCCAGAAGCGAGTGGCTCACGCTTTCGAGCTTCTCCTCCCAGCCCGGGACATTCTCCTCCTTGAGCCTCATCAGATACTGTATGCTCAGCTTCATGGGCGTGAGAGGATTCTTGATCTCATGGGCGATCTGGCGGGCCATCTCCTTCCATGCCTGCTCTCTCTCGCTCTGGGCCAGCTGCCGCGTGCTCTCCTCCAGGTCTTCCACCATCTTGTTGTAGGCGTTGATGAGCACACCCAGCTCGTCCCTGGTGTTGCGGTAGCGGATGCGGCGGTTGCCGCTAAGGGCCAGCGAGCCGATGCGGTCCTTGATTTCCACCAGAGGCCGCGATACGGAATTGGAGAGGAAGGCGCCCATGGCCACCGCCGCCAGCAACAGGATCAGGTAGAGGTTGATTATGACGGTGATTGTCGATGCCGTGGCGTCGGACACGTCTTCATTCCTGCTGAAATAGGGTATCTCCACTATGGCCACCATCTGGCCGTCGCCGTTGAAAACCGGCTCGTAGACGGCGTGGTAGCGGATGCCGGCAATTTCCTCGACCTGGGTGTACCTCAGCTGCCCTTCGATGCGTATCTGCCTATAGGCCCTGCCGCTCATGCGCTTTCCGGCGAGACACATGTCGTAGAGTTCCGGACGGGTGGAGCGTATCAGTTCGCCGTTGGTGCTGTAGAGGTTCATGTCGCTGCGCGTCACCCTGTTGAACTCGTCCATGGCATGGAAGACCTCTGCCGTTCCGATGTCGTTGTAGCGCATCGCGTACTTGCAGGGATCGGCCAGCAGCGCCTGTGCAGATGTCATCAGCCCGTCCATCGCCTCGCGGTTGTTCTCGCGGTTGAGCCTCATCACGTACACTATGCTGCCCACACCCATGGTGCCTATGGCCACCACCAGTGAAAGGGTGATCAGCATGGTGATCTTGCGCTTGAGCGAGTGCTTCGGCAAGTTGAAGAGCTTGTCCTTTCTCCAGCGGTGGGTTACGCCTATGAAGAAGAGCCCGTAGAACAGGGCCAGGTAGGAGAATGATACGAGGTGGGGGAAGAAAGGTTGCCTCGACCGGGAGATTATGGTCAGGTCTTCGTTCGAGAGCCTGTTGACGAAGTGGACGTAGCCGTTTCCGCTGGTCATGCGATAGCCGGGCGTGTCGTCGTCGGGAGGCAGCACGGGATAGTCGTAGCTGCCGCCGTGTGACACCAGGCGGTCGTCGCAGTAGCGGGCGTAGGAGTAGTGGCGTGACAGGGTCGGCGCGGTGTTGACCTGGGCGGTCAGTGCATCGAAAGGATTGACTATCACGTCGTTCTTGTATTTCGACTCCAGCTCCAGGAAGAGGCGCGACACCGAGCGCGACGAAGGGTCGAAGTAGGTGAACACCCCGAGGTAGGAGGCCAGGCCGTTGTAGTTGTGCAGATAGTAGAAATTCGATCCGGAGGCCAGGGCTACGCCGTATTCCTTTATCATGTTCTCATAGAAGGAGAAGCAGCGCACCGGCTCGTTGCCCTGCCCCAGCTCTATCAGGTTGTTGGGGGTGCAGGTTGAGAGTATGATGTTGTATTTGCGTACTACGTCGCTGTAGAGATAGCGTTCAAGCAGGCGGTTGCGTATGAGTTCGCCGCCCCCTACCGAACTGAGGACCGCCAGGAAGGGATCCGACTGGATGGCAGGCTCCACCTCGCGCAGGAACATCTCCAGCGCCAGGTCGCGCTCGATGGCCAGTTTACTGGTATTCACCCGGTTGCTCTCATATTCCTTGTCGAGCCCGAAGTGGCTCATCGCCATCACGGAGTAGAGCGATACGATAAAGATATAGATGAGCAGGGGCCGCCACGAGAAGAGACTGAGCCGTGCGTCGCGCCGGACCACCATAACTACCATGTGGAACTGGTAGAGCAGCGCGAGGAACAGCATCGCGAAGCTCAGGTAGCACAGTACTGCATAGATTCCCAGCTCAGTCAGACGGTAGGGCTCGAGCGTAATCCCGGAATTGAGGATCAGCGAGCGCATCACGAAATGGATGTAGGCCATGAGCGCCAGCGTGGCTGCGACCAGCCCGGCGATCAGGAAGTGTCGGCCTGCGGGGCGGAGCGACTCGGCCTTGCGGTGGATCTGGTAGCGCATGACGAACAGTGCGTAGAATGCCAGCGCCACCGTCAGGTTGTTGAAGAGCAGCCCGCCCAGCGATGTGAAGAGCGTGGTATCGGCGTAAAGGACAGGGGAGAAAAGCTCTCCGGTCGCGTAGCCCTGCGACACGAACCACCAGGCCAGCAGGCGCAGGGCCACCAGCGTCAGGATCGTTATGTTGAAGCTCTTCCAGCTGTGGCGGCGGAAATGCCACGACATTACCGCCAGGATGAGCAGGGCGAACGATATCCAGCGAAGGAGCATGTTTCCATGACCCGGGGTGGGGGTCTCGGTGGGTACGATGGAGAAGAGCGGCTCGTCTTCGATGCCGTAGACTATGGCCGTGTCGTCGATATGGATGGGAACCGTGGTATAGTCGTCGTGAAGGCGTATGTGCTTGTTGACGGTGTTGGGAATGGCGCTCGAGGTGTACTCGGTCTTGATGAGCACTCCCGTAACCACTTTGAGCATGCGGTCTTCGGTGAAATGCGTGGTCACGACGTACCATGCCGAGCCCAGGTTGACGTATTTCTCCTGGATGCCTATGTAGGCAAGGGGTGTTGACTGCAGGGTGCGGTCGCTCATGTACTGCAGCCGGTAGTCGCGTGAATAGAAGTCCAGGGCGTCGTTGCTGATCGGGAACTCGTGGGTCCAGCTCTTCATGGTGTCGCCACGATAGAGGTAGAGCACTATGTCCTCGGGCATGTCTTCGAAGTCGACCCACTCCTCTTCGCCACCCTGAAGTGCGAGGTAGGCGTAACGCTCGGCCAGACGCTCGCGCTTGTGGAGCGAACTCTCCACCTGGCGCAGCTGGCGGCTGAGCCGGGCCTCATAGTCGGGACGGATGTAGGAAAGCCCGAAGAGCAGCAGCGCGGCCACCAGTAGCACGACGCTGCCGTATCTGGCCACCCATCCGTCCTTGAAAACTTTCGTACCGAGTCTGCTCATTCGTGGTGATAGGGCTCTCCCTTTATGATGGTCAGCGCCCGGTAGAGCTGCTCTACGAAGACCACACGCACCAGCTGGTGGGAGAAGGTCATTTTCGATAGAGAGATCTGCCCGTTGCTGCGTTCCCGGACGGCCTGGGAAAACCCGTAGGGCCCTCCTATCGCAAAGACCAGGTCTTTCGGAAGATGCGCGGCCTTTTCCTCCAAATACCGCGCCAAACCGGGCGAGGTAAAGGTCTCGCCGCGCTCGTCGAGAAGCACCAGGAAGTCAGCTGGTCTCAGGGTCTTGAGCATGCGGTCCAGGTCGGGAGTCTCCACTATCTCGAAGGGGAGGTAATGGGCGATCCTTCCCGCATATTGAGCGACGCCTTCACGGATCCATGCCTCGTTGGTCTTTCCGGTGAACAGGACTTTTATCTTCATTGGCTTGATTTTTGCAATTGTGCGCTTCGTCCTAAGAAACGGATTGATGAAAAAGATAATCTGGATAGCTTCCGCACTGCTCCTCCTGCTGACTGCCGGCCCCTCCACGGCCCAGGGCAATTCGCAGGATGTTTTCACGCCCATAGGCAAGTATATGCAGGCAGGCGACTATGAAAAGCTCTCCGCCTGGTTTGCCGACAACCTGGAGCTCGACATGCTCGGTACCGTGGGCACATGCACCCGCAATCAGGCCAAGCTCATAATGAAGAACTTCTACGCCCGCTACACCCCCAAGAAGTTCAGCATCATCCACAAGAGCGGGAAAGCCCCCATGAAGTACGCCGTAGGCACGCTTAATGCCGGTGGCGAACGCTTCCGGGTGATTCTCTACGTCAAGTCCACCGACACGGAAAGCCATATCGAGCAGCTCAAGGTCGAGCGCGAGTGATCTCCCAGGTTCCTACCGCAATTCCCTGCCCGCCGCACTGCGTGATGGGCACCACCTTGCCGTCGAGGTCCTTGACCTCGCGGGCCTTCTTGAGGTAGGTGTGGCTGTGCCCGCCTATCACAATGTCGATATTGCGGGAGTTCTCCACCATAAGCACGTCTGAAGGCCTGTCCAGGGTGCCGCCGTCGTATCCGAGGTGGGACAGGAGTATCACCAGGTCGCAGTGCTTCACGTTCTTGAGGTAGTCGGCCCAGCGGTTCACCTCCTCGATCGTGTTCAGGCGTCTGAGACCTTCCACCGCCGATTTCAGCACAACTCCCTCAAGGTAGCAGGTCGCTCCGACGATGCCTATCTTCATCCCGCCCCTGCGAACTATCACATAGGGCTTTACGAGTTTCTCAAGGGGTGTTCCGGTGAAGTCGTAGTTGCAGGTTACGGTCTTATGACGGCATTTCTTGAGGCGGCGGGCCAGGTCTTCCTGGCCGTTGTCGAACTCGTGGTTGCCAAGGGCCATCACGTCGTAACCCATGAGGTTGACCAGTTCCACTTCCAGGTCGCCGTGGGCCACCGTGAAGTAGGGGGTTCCCTGGTTGAAGTCTCCGGCGTCGAGCAGCAGGACGTTCTTCTTGCCGTATTTTTCGCGCACGGCGTCAATGTATTGCAGCCGCCGCTCCACTCCGCCGAGACCCTTGTTGAAGCCTACGCGTATCGGTTCGATCTGGCTGTGGGTGTCGTTGGTATGGAGGATTACAAGTTCCTGGGCGGGAAGGCATGCTGCGGTCAGCGAAAGCGTAAGGGTAAGTATGAGCAGTCGTTTCATGGCCTTATCTCCTTTCTTTTCTGTCATGATCCTTGATACGGCCGTCGGGAGCGAGGGTTAGCGTCTCACCCCGGGCCGTCAAATCGCGAAGGTAGTCGCAGATGGCGTCGCGGACCCATATCCCGGTGTCCTCCAGGTTGAAGGCCATGTCCGTGAGCGTGACCCCGTCGCCGCCGTCCATCAGGAAGTTGATCGTGGCGAAGGTGTAGACCTTCGAGTCGTCGATAGGGGCTCCCGCCACGTTGAGTTTCGTGGCCTTGCGGTTGCGTATCTCGATTTCCACTCCGCTGAGGCATTCCACCCTTCCGCGGCCTATCATCCTGTCGAGGAATGCATGAAGGTCGGAGCCCTTGATGTCGAAGACGACCAGGGAGTTGTTGAACGGGAAGATGGAGAAGATGTCATATACCCGCACTGCGCCCTTGGGCAGGCTGGTGCGTATGCCGCCGAAGTTGGTCATGGCTATGTCCATGTTCCTGCCGGTCCTCTGTTCCGCTATGGAGTATATCACGTCGGCCGCGAAGTTCGACAGTCCGCTTTCGGGACGGCCCTTGTCGTATTCGTCCTGGGAATAGGCCACTATCTCCTGCAGGGGGGCGACCTGGGGGTCGTACTTGGCGATGATCTGGGTCGCCCTGAGGTCCCGGATGTCGTCGAAGGTGGAATCTATGGTCACGGGAGTCCATTTCCACTGGATCTGCGCCTGGGTGGTGCAGCATGCCAGCAGCAGGGTGAGCATCAGTGGCAAAAGCTTGTATTTCATGGTCAGTCTTTTAGTTTCATCCACTTGAGAAGATCATTGAAGGTCGATTTCTTGCCGTAGGTCAGGATGCCGACCTTGTAGATCTTGGCCGAGAGCCAGGCCGTGGCCAGGAAGGTGAGCAGCAGCAGGACTATCGAAAGTATCAGCTGCCAGGAAGGCACGACTCCGAAGGGTATGCGCGCAAGCATCACCATGGGCGAGGTCCAGGGGATAATGGATGTCCATACCGAAAGGGCGCTGTTGGGATGCTCGAAGGTGTGGAGCATTATGAACAGGCCTATGATAAGCGGTATGGTGACCGGAAGCTGCAGCTGGCTGGTGTCGGCCTCGTTGTCCACGGCCGCACCGATGGCGGCGAACATCGAGGCATAGAGCAGGTAGCCCAGCAGGAAGTAGACCAGGAAGCAGCCGATGATGTAGCCCCAGTCGAGGCTGCCTATCTGGCCAAGGATCTTCACCATGCCGGAGGCTTCGGGGTCGGAGCCGGCCGCTTCGAGGATGGACGCCATGTCGCCAGGGCCGACGTTGCCGTCTTCTCCGGCGATGGCCACAGCCTGTTCCATGCCGCCCATGCTCTGCATCAGTTTCGGACCGGCTGCCGCATTGACCGCCGTCACGATGACCAGGGTCAGGGCGATCCAGATGAAGAACTGCGTGAGGGCTACGAGCGCCACGCCGATGATCTTGCCCATCATCAGTTCCACGCTCTTGACCGACGACACTATCACCTCGACCACGCGGCTGCTCTTCTCGTCGATCACGCTGCGCATGACCATCGTGCCGAACATGAACACGAACATGTAGATCAGGAAGCTCATCACGTACGACAGCACCATGTAGATCTCCACGCTGTCCTCCTTGGCGTCGCCGTCTTCGGTCAGGGTCATGGCGTTGACCTTGATGTCGGTCTTCACGTCGGCCAGGATGGAGTCGAGGTCGCGTATGTCGTACTGTGCCAGCTTGCGGTCTTCCACAGCCTTGTTGACCGTACGGCTGATTGCGTTCTTGAGGTCCATGTTGAGGGGCTCCTTGGAGTAGGAGGTCACGGCGACCTCACCTTTTTCGTCGAGAGGGGAGATGTCCACGATGGCGTAGTAGCCCAACTCGTCGAAGCGGGCCATGAGCCCGTCGGCGGTCTCTCCTTCCTCTCCCATGACGTAGGTGACGTTTTCGCTGTTTTCAAAATAGGGGGCGACTATGCCCGATGCGTCGAGGACCTTCACCTTGTGTTCCTCCTTCCCCGTAAAGAGCATGATAAGTGCGGGCACGCAGATGAGCAGGCCCATCGCCAGCGGGGTGAGGATGGTGGTCAGGATGAAGGATTTCTTGCGTACGCGTATGCTGTATTCGTGGCTGACTACGATGCCGACTTTTTTCCAGTTCATGGTCTTGCCTCCTTACTTTCCGGTTACAAGTTTGATGAAGATGTCGTTCATGCGGGGCACGAGTTCGCGGTATGACACCACGTCGGCCGCGGCCACGAGGGCCGTGAGCACTTCCTTCGAGCCGCATCCCTCGGCGACGTCGAGCACGGCCCGCCGGGTTTCCTTGTGCTCCTCGTCGGAGAAAACGCTGTAGGCGTCGCAGGCGGGGAGGGGTTCCGCGCTTCTGTAGAGCACTTCCACCTGGTTGGAGCCGTAGCGGCGGCGGATCTCGTCGGTGCCGCCGGTGACCACCAGGTGCGACTTGTTGATCAACGCGATGTTGTCGCAGAGTTCTTCCACTGATTCCATGTTGTGGGTGGAGAGGATGATGGTGGTGCCTTCGTCCCTGAGGCGGAGTATCTCTTCGCGTATCATCTGGGCGTTGACGGGGTCGAAGCCGGAGAAGGGTTCGTCGAGAATCAGGAGGCTGGGGTGATGGAGGACGGTGGTGATGAACTGTACCTTCTGGGCCATGCCCTTGGAGAGTTCTTCGACTTTCTTGTCCCACCAGCCCTGGATGCCGAAGCGGATGAACCATTTCTTGAGCTCTGCGGTGGCGTCGGAGGTGCTCATCCCCTTGAGTCTTGCGAGATAGAGCGACTGTTCGCCGACCTTCATCTTCTTGAAGAGGCCGCGTTCTTCGGGCAGGTAGCCGATTGCGCGGACGTCTTCGTCGGTCACGTGTTTGCCGTTGAGGATTACTTCTCCGGCGGTGGGGATGGTGATCCGGTTGATGATACGGATCAGGGTGGTCTTGCCGGCGCCGTTGGGCCCGAGCAGTCCGAAGATCTTGCCTTCGGGCATCTTGACAGTCACGTCGTCGAGCGCCGTGAACTCCCCGAATTTCTTTGTAATGTTTTTACACTCTAACATATTGTTTTCGTCCGAGCTTTCCCGGGAATCTATATTGTTTATCTTCTTCTGCGGGCTTCGCGGCTCTGGTTTTCGTCTCGCTCGCAGAAAAATGCTCGCTGCGCCGAAAACCACCCGCCTGCTACGCCCTAAGCGAAGTTTTTTCTATTAAAATTATACAAATATAATGGTTCTATTATTTCTCTGCAAATATAAAAATAATTATTGAATAACGATATATTTTTTAAGTTTTTCGATAGTTTCAGGAGGGAGGACATGCTGAGACTGGAGGTGGGGGAGGCTCCATTGGGCTGTGTCGAAAAGGCTGCGGTAGCGCATTATGCTCCGTGCGCCTTTCGTGCCCAGGTATGGATGGCTCGCCAGCAGGGTATCCGGAGCAAGCCAGAGGTCGATTTTCCGGACAAGTGACGTGTCAACCATAACTGCTTCCGCCAGACCAGCGTAGCGCTCCTCGTCCATGCCCTCTATCTCAAGCAGCTGCTCCGGAGCGACGAAGCCGCCCAGCCGCCCGCGGTAGTCCAGTATCTTGCGAGCGTACCATGGTCCTATGCCCTTGAGCGATACAAGGGCTGCGCTGTCGGCAGCGTTCAGTTCGATGCGGGGGATTTCGATAAACGGCTCGAGCCGGGCGTAGAGGGAGTCGGAGACTGCGTACATCTTCGCAAAATCTTCCTTCCTTCGGAACCTCCCGCCCTTTGCGCGATAGTTTTCAATGGATTGTGCCTGGCGTTCGCTCAGCCCGAGCCGCTGCAGGTCTTCCAGCGATACGCTGTTGGGGTCGAAGGAGAAGGATTCGAAGGTCCTCGCTGGCGCTGGACGCGGAGCGGCATATTTCTTCTCCGGGCGCGGATAGCCGCCGAACTTCGTCCTTGCCGGCGACTCCGGGGCAGGCGTCAGTTCTTCCGCCCGCTCTGCCGCTCCGGTGACCGTCTCGCTCGCAGGAAAATGCTCGCTCGACGGAACACCGCCCGCTGCTTCGCGGACTTCAGGCCGTTCTATAATCTTTAAGGTAAATACCGCCAGCTGGAAACCCAGCACCAGGAAGACCAATGCGACGATGCCGGAGGCTGCAGTCCTGGAAAGCTGTTCTTTTTTCTCCCGCTTCATGTCTCTCAATTTTAGAACCTCTTCCCCGAATTGCAAAAATCACGCCTCCGAGCCCTTGACCACCACCACTATCTCGCCTTTCGGAGGTGTGGCGCTGAAATAGTCGAAAAGCTCCCTGAGGGTGCCGCGATGCGTGGTGTCGTGGAGCTTTGAGATCTCGCGCGAGACGGAGGCCTGGCGCTCGGGTCCGAACACCTCAGCGAACTGTCCCAGGGTCTTGACCAGGCGGAATGGCGATTCATAGAAGACCATGGTGCGCGGCTCAAGGGCCAGCTGCTGAAGCTTGGTCTGACGCCCTTTCTTGACGGGCAGGAAGCCCTCGAAGCAGAAACGGTCGCACGGGAAGCCTGAATTGACGAGCGCAGGCACGAAGGCCGTGGCGCCGGGCAGAGTCTCCACCTCTATGCCGGCTTCCACGCAGGTGCGCACCAGCAGGAACCCTGGGTCGGAAATGCCGGGGGTCCCGGCGTCGCTCACGAGCGCCACGGTCTCGCCTGCGAGGATGCGTTGGCGCACGCTCTCGACCTTCTCGTGCTCATTGAACTTGTGGTGCGATTCCATCCTGGCGCGGATGTCGTAGTGCTTGAGAAGCACGGAGGTGGTGCGCGTGTCTTCGGCCAGGACCAGGTCGGCCTCCTTCAGGATGCGGATGGCGCGCAGGGTCATGTCTTCGAGATTGCCGACAGGGGTTGGAACGATATAGAGTTTCGACATATTTTCTTATCTTTGTCAGGCCGTCAAGCATTATTCCGTCATCCCGGGCCTGACACGGGATCTCAGGGTATGACGAACACAAAAGTACGCAAAAATGTTCATAGAAAGCGCAAAAAATCCCGGGTGGATCGAAGTGGTCTGCGGCTCGATGTTCTCGGGCAAGACCGAGGAACTCATCCGCCGCCTCAAGAGGGCGAAGATCGCCAACCAGAAAGTCCAGATCTTCAAGCCCCGGGTCGACACCCGCTACTCCGAGGAGTCTGTAGTGTCCCATCAGGGCAATTCCATACTCTCCACTCCGGTCGACTCCGCACGGAGCATACTCGAGAAGTCAGAAGGCGTCGAAGTGGTGGGAATCGACGAAGCCCAGTTCTTCGACGAGGCCATCGTCGACGTAGTCCGCCAGCTGGCGGAGAGGGGAGTGAGGGTCATAGTGGCCGGCCTCGACATGGACTTCCTCGGCAAGCCTTTCGGTCCCATGCCGGCTCTCATGGCTACGGCCGAATATGTGACCAAGGTCCATGCCATCTGCGTGCGCTGCGGCGACATAGCCCATTATTCCCACCGCCTTTCCAAGAGTGACCGTCTGGTGGAGCTCGGAGAGGAGCATGTCTACGAACCCGTCTGTCGCCACTGTTTCAAGCTGTTACGCGAACAGGACATCAAGTCCGGGACCCTGTTTGAAAAATAAATTTGGCTATTTCGAGAAAAAGCCCCATCTTTGCAGTCCTTACATCGCGGGGTAGAGCAGTTGGTAGCTCGTCGGGCTCATAACCCGGAGGTCGGAGGTTCGAGTCCTCCCCCCGCTACTAAACAAAAACGCCAGCCAATCAGGCTGGCGTTTTTGCTGCGTCATGCCGGGTTGGTGGAGAGGGTGCGGGTAAAGGCGGAGGGGGAATAGACGGGGATTTGGCCTGAAGGTTCCTTGAGGCCCTCTCTGATCTTGAAATCCTTTTCGTTGCGGGTTATGAGTGCATCGCACGAGTTTTGGATCGCGCAGGTATACTGGAGTATGTCTTCATAATCCTTTCCGTCTAGATAGAGAGAGTGCTGAATGGTGTCGCTATCCATGGGAAGAATTTTTACAAGCAGGGACAGATACTTCAGGTTGGGAATCATGGCGTCCTGTCCAACGAACTTTTTATAGACATAGGCGACATTTACCATTGTCAGGACCGAGACGCATAGTTCTAGCCTGCCTTCATCCTGCAGTTGGAACAAATGCGCAGAGGCCTCATAGCCATCCCTTTCCAACAGGAGGTCTAGGATGATGTTGGTATCCAGGAATACTTTCATTTTGAAAGCAGGTATTGAAGGCGGTCGTCTTCCATTTCTGAAAGATCCTTCCCTTGCGGTTTGGCGGAGCCTATCAGCCGCCGTATCCCCGAGTTGCGGGAACGCAGGCGTATATGTTCGACATCCATCTCCGCTGCAGCCTCTTCCAACATGCTTTCAATAAGACGTTTGAGGGACGTTTGTCTCAGCTGGGCCTCAAGGGAGAGGGTCTCGAAGACAGAAGGACTGATATCTATCAGCTTTCGTTTGTAATCCAATCCGATCTTCATATATACATTTTTCGCAAATGTATATATAATTATTGTTTTTACAAAACGATTCAGACCCCGGGTCAGTGCCCGGGGTGACGTTAGTCGTCATGCCGGGCTTGACCCGGCATCTGTTATTTCTGCCTCAGGAAAATCTGCAGGACGCAGCCGCTGTAGTCGAAGTGGCTGCGCAGCTTGTTTTCAAGGAAACGCTTGTAGGGGTCGCGTATGTACTGCGGCAGGTTGCAGAAGAACGCGAAGCTCGGCGAAGGCGAGGGAAGCTGGGTGATGTACTTGATCTTGATGTACTTGCCCTTCCAGGCCGGCGGAGGATAGTTCTCGATCTCGGGCAGCATCACCTCGTTGAGCTGCGAGGTGGGGATGCGGCGGGAGTAGTTAGCATAGACCTTCTCCGCAGCCTCCAGAACGTCGAGTATGCGCTGCTTGTTGGTCGCCGAGGTGAAGACAAGGGGGATGTCGCTCAGGGGAGCGATGCGCTCCCTGATGGCCTCGGTAAACTCCTTCATCGTGCCGGTGGTCTTGTCGGGCACGAGGTCCCACTTGTTGACCACTATCACGCAGCCCTTCTTGTTGCGGATGATGAGATTGAACACCGCCATGTCCTGGGCCTCGATGCCGGTGGTGGCGTCGACCATCAGTATGCATACGTCAGACTGCTCGATGGCGCGGATGGAGCGCAGCACCGAGTAGAACTCGAGGTCTTCGGTCACCTTGGTCTTCTTGCGCAGGCCGGCGGTGTCGACGAGCATGAATTCGTGGCCGAACTTGTTGTAGTGCGACGAGATGGCGTCGCGGGTGGTTCCGGCCACGGGGGTCACGATGTTGCGTTCCTCACCCAGCAGGGCGTTGGTCAGCGACGACTTGCCCACGTTGGGCTTGCCCACGATGGTGAAGCGCGGCAGGCCTTCGTAGGGGTCTTCCACATCGCGCGTCTCCTTGGGCAGGAGTTCCACCACGTGGTCGAGCAGGTCGCCCGTGCCGCTGCCGGTGGCCGCCGCGATTGCCATGGGATCGCCCAGGCCGAGGCTGTAGAACTGATAGGTGTCGTACATCCGCTCGCCTGTGTCCACTTTGTTGACTGCCAGCACCACGGGCTTCTTGCTGCGGCGCAGAATGTCGGCGATGTCCTGGTCGAAATCGGTGATGCCGGTGGCGGCTTCCACCATGAAGAGCACCAGGTCGCACTCTTCGATGGCTATCATCACCTGCTTGCGTATCTCGCTTTCGAACACGTCGTCGCTGCCTGAGGTGAAACCACCCGTGTCGACCACGGAGAATTCATGGCCGCACCATTCGCACTGCCCGTAATGGCGGTCGCGCGTAACGCCCGCAGTGGAGTCGACGATGGCCTGGCGGTTGCCTATCAGCCTGTTGAAGAGGGTCGATTTGCCCACATTGGGGCGTCCTACTATCGCTACTAGATTCATTTACTTGTATTCTACTTCTTCGGGCCAGCCTGACCACTGGTTGAAATAAAGGTTTCCTCCCTCCCATTCCACCTCGCCGCGCTGGAAGTCCACAGTTTCGCTGCGCGTAAACTTCTTCGGCGGGTAGAACCGTCCGGAATAGTCGCTGTTGCAGATGATGCGGTAGGCGTCGAGGCCACGGGTATAGAACCAGTATTCCTCGTCTACGTCGCGCACTGCGCCGCGGCCACGGCCGAACGACACGTCGGTCGGCACCCATCCTATCCCCTCGTAGTACACCTCGCTCCAGTCGTGCATGTTCACTGCTCCGGGATGCAGCATCCAGCCGCTCTGCCAGCGTGCTGGGACGCCTGAGGCGCGGCAGAGGGTGACCAGCAGCAGGCCCACCTGCCCGCAGTCGCCATGCCTGTTTTCCAGCACGTACATGGGGATGTTCTCGAGCGTGGAGTATTCCCTTGCGCTCGCCCAGGGATAATGGTCCACTATCCAGCCGTAGATCGACCTGACCTTCAGGTAGGGATTGTCGATGCCTGCGGTCAGCGAGTCGGCGAGGGCGCGGATGCGGTCGGTGAACACTATGTGGGTGTTGCGCTCCGCGGTGTAGGTCTTGTAGAGTTCGGAGGAAGTGTCATATGGCAGGCAGTCTTCCGCCCCGAAGTCGTACCACTCTGCCTTGCCGGTGAAGGAGAAGGTATAGGAGAATACTGTAGGTTCCCCTGCAACGGCCTTCTTTTCCATATAGATGCTCTTGTGCTCCACCTCGTCCGGGGCGATGATCCACTCAGGCTCCGAGGCCTCGAGCAGTTCCACGTTCTCATGGCTGTCCTGGTCCTCCCGGGGGAAGGGCATCCATGCCCTGACGGTTTCTCCGGCGGGCACGGCGTCGGGATCGACGGTAAGGCTGTATTTTACCTTGAAAGTCACGGGCTTGACAAGGTTGCTGCCAGTAGAGCGCACTTCCGCGATCACTTCGCGGTTGTAGTTGTCGAGAAATACGTCTTTCCCGTCACGTTCATTGCCTTCCACTGCCTCGAACACCTTCCTGGCTTCGGGGTCGATGCGGAAGAGGTTGCGTCCGGCATTGCGGAAGTATCGCTTCTGGCCGTCGACCATAGTCCATTCGAGGGCCTGGGTGGATTCCCATGCCGCTACCTGTTCGGGGGTGAGGTCCGGGTAGTAGGGCTTCAGGTATTCCACGATGTAGTTGCTGTCGCGGGTGAAGTCGATGGCGATGCGGGCCTGGCGCTCCTCTTCGGAGATTCTGACGGCAGGGTCTTCCCCTGATGCACGATGTCCACACGCGCAGACGACGAGTGTGGACATCAGTATGGCGAATGCTTTCCGCATGGCCGGGTGCTATTTGACGCGCTCGCCGTAGGAGCGGTCAGTGGTGTTGACGCGGATCTTGTCGCCCTGGTTGATGAAGAGCGGGACCATGATGATGGCGCCGGTCTCGAGCTTGGCTTCCTTGAGGGCGTTGGTCGATGCGGTGTTGCCTTTCACGGCGGGTTCGGTATAGGTCACTTCCAGTTCGACGTAGGTGGGGAGTTCGCAGGTGAGGCAGCGCTCTTCCTCGCCGTCGACGTGGAACACCATGTTGACGATCTGGCCTTCCTTCATCAGGTCGGCGTTCTCGACGATGTCCTTCTCAAGCTTGATCTGGTCGTAGGTCTCGTTGTTCATGAAGTTGAACCCGTCGTCTTCGGCATAGATGAATTGATATTCGCGGTGCTCGACCGTGATGACGTCAATCTTCTCGCCAGCGTTCCAGGTCTTCTCCAGAATGCGGCCGTTCTCCAGGTTGCGGAGTTTTGACTTGACGAAAGCGGGGCCCTTGCCCGGTTTGACATGCTGGAACCAAACGATGGAGCAGGGTTTTCCTTCGAAATCGAGATAAAGTCCGTTCTTGAAATCAGCTGTTGTTGCCATATTCTATAGATATTTGATTATTTGTCGAATAGCTTACAAAGATATAAAAAAACTTCGGATCCCGCGCCTCAGCTGAGGCCGAAGCCGAAACGTTCGCGGAGGATGCCGTCGAGCCAGACCATCTGGTCTTCCACCGTCATGTGGCTGTTGTCGAGCACCAGCGCGTCCTCGGCCTGCCGCAGCGGGTTCATGGCCCTGTGGGAGTCGATGTAGTCGCGCTCCTGCACGTTCTTGAGTATCTCTTCGAAATCCGCATGCTTCCCGGCCTCTTCCATCTGCTTTACGCGGCGGGCGGCGCGTATGCTGGCGTCGGCGGTCATGAAGATCTTCAGGTCGGCATCGGGGAACACCGCGGTGCCGATGTCGCGGCCGTCCATTACGCAACCTTCCTTGCCGAGCCTGTGAAGCTGTCCGTCCACGAAATTGCGCACGAAGGGAAGAGTCGCGATCGCACTGACGTTGCGGGCCACCTCAAGCTCTCGGATGCGGGCCGAAACGTCGTGCCCGTCGAGAAATACGAGCATCGAACCGTCGCTCTTCGGGCGCACGGCAATTTCCACGCGGCCCAGCAGCAGGTCTTCCTGAAGCTGGCGTTCCTGAATGGTGCCGTTCCACTCTATCTGTCCGTGCTGCAGTGCGTAGAGTGTTACGGTCCGGTAGAGGGCGCCGCTGTCGAGGTAAAGGATGCCCAGGCGCCGGGCGATCTCGACGGCGAAGGTCCCTTTGCCTGTGGAAGAGTGTCCGTCGATGGCTATGACGAGTCGGGGGTTCATGGTTCGGGCTTATGGCGCCACAAAAATAAGAATTTATGTCTATCTTTGCAATCCGTACCTTACAATTGTAGCAGCAGCCATGAAGGTTTTGATCATCGACGACGAACGCAGCATACGCAATACGCTGAAGGAAATCCTTGAATTCGAAGGCCACACGGTGGATACCGCCGAAGACGGGAAACAGGGCGTCGACAAGGCCCTCTCTGAGAGCTACGACGCGATCTTCTGCGACATCAAGATGCCCGTGATGGATGGCAACGAGGTGCTCGACACCCTCGTATCTTCCGGCTGCGAGGCCGCCATCATCATGATCTCCGGCCACGGCGACATCGAAACCGCGGTCAAATGCATCAAGAAAGGTGCCTACGACTTCATCCAGAAGCCCCTCGACCTGAACCGCATACTGATCACCCTGAAAAACGCCACCGACAAGACCAGCCTGGTCAAGGAGACGGTGAGCCTCAAGAAGAAGATCCAGGACAAGTACGACATGGTGGGCGAATCGCCGGCCATCGTCCACATCAAGGAGATAGTCGACCGCGTGGCCGCGACCGACGCCCGGGTGCTTATCATGGGCGCCAACGGCACCGGCAAGGAGCTGGTGGCCCGCCGCATCCACGACAAGAGCCCCCGCGCCGCCGCTCCCTTCGTGGAAGTCAACTGCGCCGCGATCCCGGGCGAACTCATCGAAAGCGAACTTTTCGGCCACGAGAAGGGCGCCTTCACCTCAGCCATCAAGCAGCACAAGGGCAAGTTCGAGCAGGCGGAGGGCGGCACTCTCTTCCTCGACGAGATAGGCGACATGAGCCTGGCGGCGCAGGCCAAGGTGCTGCGCGTGCTGCAGGAAAAGAAGCTCTCCCGCGTGGGCAGCGACAAGGACATCACCGTCGACGTGCGCGTGGTTGCCGCGACAAACAAGAACCTTACCGACGAAATCGCGAAAGGCACCTTCAGGGAAGACCTCTACCACCGCCTGAGCGTGATAGTGATCCACGTGCCCTCGCTCTCGGAGCGTCTGGAAGACATTCCCCTGCTGATGGACCATTTCATCGGCCAGATCTGCAAGGAAAGCGGCATGGCGCCCAAGAAACTGACGCCTGAAGCCGTAGCCGAACTGCAGAAGCTGCCCTGGACGGGCAACATCCGCGAGCTTCGCAACGTGGCCGAACGCCTGATGATCCTCTGCGGCCCCGAAATCACGGCCGCCGACGTCGTCGCCTACGCGACTCCTTCGATTTAATTACTGCGCCTCTTCGGTATTGTCGATGTCTGAGCGGAGGTTCGTGCGGATGAACTTCTGGCGGACGGGCGTGTTGTCGCCCATGTAGAACTGGATGATGTCGGCGATCTTGTCCTCGCCCGTGAGGTGCACGGGCTCCAGCCTTATCCCCTCGCCGATGAAGCCCTTGAACTCGTCGGGCGATATCTCGCCCAGGCCTTTGAAGCGCGTGATCTCGGCGCCGCGGCCCATCTTCTTCAGCGCTGCGTCCTTCTCGGCAGAGCTGTAGCAGTACACCTGGTTTTTCTTGTCGCGCACGCGGAATAGCGGCGTCTGGAGGATGTAGAGGTGTCCGGCGCGGACCACGTCGGGGTAGAACTTCAGGAAGAAGGTGAGCATCAGCAGGCGGATGTGCATTCCGTCCATGTCGGCGTCGGTCGCGATGACGATGTTGTTGTAGCGCAGGCCCTCCACCCCGTCCTCGATGTTGAGGGCCGACTGCAGCAGCGCGAGTTCCACGTTCTTCTCGGCGTAGAGGTCCTTCTTCGAGGCCTTTGCGCAGTTGAAGGGCTTGCCCATGAGACTGAATACGGCCTGGACGTTGGCGTCGCGGCTCTTGGTGATGCTTCCCGACGCCGAGTCGCCCTCGGTGATGAAGATGGTGCTCATCTCGGCGAGCGGGTTCCTGTCGCCGTAGTGGATGCGGCAGTCGCGCAGCTTCTTGTTGTGGACCGATGCCTTCTTCAGGCGCGCCTTGGTCTTCTTGCTTATGGAAGAGATCGCGCTGCGCTCCTTCTCCGAATCCAGGATCTTGGCCAGCATGACGTCGGCCACGTCGAGGTGCTTGTGGAGATAGTTGTCGAGGTCCGTGGAGAGGAAGTCGAGCATGGTCTTGGAGATCGTCGGGCCATGGGTGCCTTCCTGCTTGTCCTGCCACATGTATTTCGAGCCGAGCTGTACCTTGGTCTGGCCCTCGAATTCGGGCTCCTGGATGCGCACGCTCACCGCGCCGACTATCGACTGGCGGATGTCGATGGGGTTGAGGTCCTTCTTGAAGAAATCCTTTACCACCTTGGCCAGGGCTTCCTTGAAGGCTGCCAGATGAGTGCCGCCCAGGGTGGTGTTCTGTCCGTTGACGAACGACCAGATGTTCTCACCGTAGCCGCTGCCGTGGGTGAAGGCCACTTCGATGTCCTGGGTCTTCAGGTGGATGGGAGGGTAGAGCGGCTCCTCGTCGAGGCTGTCGTTGAGCAGGTCGAGCAGGCCGTTCTCCGACTTGAACTCGATGCCGTTGAAGGTGAGCTTCAGGCCTACGTTGAGGTAGGCGTAGTTGCGGAGCATCGTCTCGATGTACTCCAGATTGTATTCGTAGGGCTCGAAGAGGGTGTCGTCGGGGATGAATGTCACGAGGGTGCCGTTGCGCTCGGCCGTGGGCTTCGTGGTGAAGTCGGGGGTGACGAGCCTGCCCTTCTCGTAGACCAGGGCGAGGGTCTCGCCGTTGCGGAACGACTGTACAGTGAAGCGTGAGGAGAGGGCGTTGGCGGCCTTGAGACCCACGCCGTTCATTCCCACCGACTTCTGGAAGGTCTTGTTGTCGAACTTGGCGCCGGTGTGGAGCTTGCTTACTGCGGCGTCGAGGAGGTTCTGGGTCTTGTCTTTCTCACTGAAACCGAAGGGTATGCCGCGGCCGAAGTCGCGGATGGAGATCTCCTTGCCTTCAATCCTGATCTGGATCACCTTGCCGTAGCCCATGGCGAACTCGTCGATGGAGTTGTCGATGATCTCCTTCATCAGCACGTACATGCCGTCGTTGGGGGCGGTGCCGTCGCCGAGGCGGCCGATATACATGCCGGGCCTCAGGCGGATGTGCTCCAGGTCTTCCAGATGGACTATGCTCTCGTCGCCGTAGTCGTACTCAGGAAGGTTCAGCGTGTCTTCTTCGATCTCTTTCATGTTCGCAAAGGTAGCAAAAAAAGAGAGACGGCCAACGGCCGTCCCTCTTCAAAAGGATTGTTCGCCCGATTAGTCGGGGATGAACTTGTCGTATCCATAACCGAGCGATCCGGCGGACACGTAGTACTGGACCATCATATAGCAGAGATAGCTGTCGTAGAAGCAGCTCTCATAGCCACCCTCGGTCACCCAGGAGTCATCACCCTGCCAGTAGCCCACGTCGCGGACGCTGATGCCGCCATAGGAACCGTAGGTCAGGCCGGTCGCCTGAGGGTCAACCCTGGCGTAGATATAGTGGCCATAGGCGTCAGTGGCTTCATAATCAGGGAGGAGGTAGAACTCGAGGCTGTAGCCCACGCCGTAGAGGTTCTTGAACCTGAAGGTGCCGGGCTGGTCGTCGCGCTGCTGGAGCGTGGCTGCGATGGTCTCGCCGCCGGCGCGGCTGGCAATGGCAGCCTTGACGAAGGTATAGCTGCCGGTCGCGATGGTGTTCCATTTGACTCCGAAGAAGGTCTTGCTGACGATATACTTGTCTGCTCCATCCACGGCTACTGCCGAAAGGGTGTTGTCGCCGCTGAGGCCCTGGGCTACGAAGTCGGCCACAAGTGCACCGTCGAACTCGCTGGGGGTGACGGTGACCTTGGTGCCGTTGGATACGACGAAGTCGGCATAGGCGGCTTCGGCCAGGTTGCGGGCTTTCTTGACGGCGGTGGGTTCGACGAAATAATACACTTCGGTGGTCACGTCGTTGGCGGCCACGCGGACTGCCACGTCGCAGTCGGTGTCATACACGTTGGGATCCGGGGAAGAGAGAGTCATCACCACGTGAGGATACCAGTCGAAGCCGGGCAACGTACCTTCCTGGACGGTGCAGGAGACGGCCGAGAAGGCTGCCACCACTGCAAAGAGGAGAATGATATGTTTTTTCATACGTTTCATTTTTTAATCCATTGTTACCAGGTGTACTCAGGCGAATCGGCCGTCGGCTTGATCGGCGTCGGGTTCTGTTCGCAAGCCGAGTTGTAGTTGGTCTCGGTCTGCACGATGCAGAGAGTCATCCACTGCGGCGGCGTGGTGGTATTCCAGCGGTCGCCCTCCGGGTGGTTGGTCCCGGCATAGCTGCGGACGATGCCCTTGTTCAGACGCTTGATGTCGAACGTGGCGAAGCCTTCGCCCCAGAGCTCCACGCGGCGCTGCCACCACACGGCGTTCTGGAACTTGGTCGAACTGCCGCCGTAGGTGTCGTAGGTGGTTTCTTCGTAGTTGAACTGAGGGTCACGTGTCTGGGCGAATGCCTTCAGCAGCGCGATACCGTTGGCCTCGTTCTGCATGCCGGCCGCTTCGGCCTCGATGAGCATCATCTCCTCGACGCGCATCATCGGGACGGCCACGGTGAAGGCCGCATACTGGTCGTTGTGTTCACCGCCCTTGGGACGGAACTTCACGGGCATGCCGCCGAGGATACCGGAACCGGATACGACCGTGCCGGTGTTGTAGAGGCCGCTCGGGGAAGTGGAATATGCCGACAGAGCCTCGACCTTCGCGGCAGCGGAGCCAAGGTCGTCGATAGCCCAGTCAACCCAGCACATCCTGCGGAAGTCGGTCTGGGGGATCGTGGAGAAGAGGTGGTAGTCGATACGCTTCGGGCCCACATAGTTGGACGAGTAGCCGCAACCGGACTCGGACACTTCGATGATCATCTGGGAACCCCAGCAGGAGTCAGCGTCGTTGAGGATGATGTTGGGGTCGTCGGACTTGTAGGTCATGGCGAACATCCAGGAGGCGTTCGGGGTGTTGAAGCCGTCGGTCATGCTCAGGTACTGCTCCCTGCTCATCATGGTGTAACCGTTCTGGGCCATCTTGGCGTACTTCTGGGCGTTGGCCCAGTCTTCCATGGTCAGGTAGGCGCGGGCCTTCAGGCCGTAGACCACCGACTGGTCGGGGACGTACTTGTCGGGACGGGTCCAGCCTGCGAGCAGTTCTTCGGCCATGTCGAGGTCGGAGATGATCTGGGCCCACATCACCTCATTGGTAGCACGCGGGTTGCTGGTAAGGTCGGCGATGGCGGTCTCCTCGGTGATGATGGGGACGGTGATGGCCTGCTTGTCAAGTGCGTAGGTAGTGGGGCAGAACATACGGGCGAGGTCCATGTAGAACATGGCGCGCATGGCATAGGCAATGCCGGCGCCCGGCTCGTGGTCCTCGGTAGGGGCCGCGACGTACATGCTGATCACGTTGTTGCAGTTCTTGATCCACTTGTAGTAGTAGGTCCAGGGAACCTGGCATACGGCATACTGAGGGCCGAGGCCGGTGCCGCAGGCGTACCAGGTGGTGTACCATTCAGAGCCCGCCGTCTCGCAGACGATATCCTGGCCCATCACGTCACGCTGCAGGTAGAAGGAAGGATAACCGAAATCCCAGGGAGTGGTGCTGGAGTTTCCGTTGTAGGTAAACTGGCCGGTGAGCTGTCCCGTGATTGCGTCGACGAAGTTGTCGTAGGCGCCCGGGGCGTTTGCGGCCTGGATGACGGTCACAGTGCTGTTCTGCGGGTCGATCTCCTGGATGCAACCAGTGGTAAGCAGCATTATGCTGGCGACCGCCAAAATGATGGTATTGAGTTTTTTCATAATCAAAATCTCCTCGTAGTTAGAAAGTCAGCTGAATACCACCGGAAATGGTACGTACGGGCGAGTAGACGGCCACGTAGGTATTGCCGGAGAAGGAGTAACGAGGGTCGAGACCCTTGCGGGCCGACCAGAACCAGAGGTTCTCGCCCATTGCATAGATGCGAAGCTTGGAAATACCAGGGATCAGGTTCTTCGGCAGGGTGTAGCCGCAGGAGAACGACTGGAAGTTCAGGTAGCTAGCGTCGGTGAGCCAGCGGTTGGAAGCGCTGACGGAGTACTGGTCGCCATACTGCCAGCGAGGAATCTCACTGGAGGTGTTGTTGACCGACCAGCTGCGGACCCAGTCCTTGTGGAAGGTGGAACCGGCGTCACCGGCGTCGGCGCAAGGGGCCATGAAGTTCTGGTAGCGGGAGTCGTAGACCTTGCCGCCGATCTGATAGTCGAAGGTCACGGAAGCATCGAAACCGCCGATACGGAGAGAGGTGCCGAAACCGCCGAACAGCTTGGGAAGGATCGAACCAAGCTCATACTTGGTGGCGACGTTCGGGTTGGTGGTCGTGGAGTCGAAGCTCTTGCCGGGACGGTTGGTCGCGCCATTGAGGGACTCGTCGACCCAATAGAGGGCCTCGCCTTCCTCGTTGGTGCCTGCATATACGGAGCGGAACGCGTTGTAGAGCGGACCTCCGATCTTGTACCACATGCTGCTCTCGGTGAAGCCGTTGACACCGTTTGCAGGGTCGACGAGCTTGCTTTCAGGCAGGCTCAGGATCTTGGTGCTGTTGGACGATGCATTGAAGGTGACGTCCCAGTCGACCAGCTTGGTGCGGACGAGCGAACCGTTGAGCACAACCTCGAAACCAAGGTTGCGGATGTCACCCATGTTGCCGTAGTAGCCGCGGGCGCCGGCGTGCTCAGGTACTGACAGCCAGAACAGCTGGTTGGTAGCGAGCTTGTTGTAGAAGTCGACGTTACCGGAGAGGCGGCCCTTGAAGAAGCTGAACTCGGCGCCGATGTTCATGTTGGTAGTGGTCTCCCAGGTGATGTTCGGGTTACCCAGCGAAGAGAAGCTCGGAGCCATCTGGTAGGTGCTCGATGCGGAGAGGGAGTACATGTCGATGTAGTTCCAGTTACCGATCGAGTCGTTACCCTGCTGGCCGACGGAAGCCTTGACCTTCAACAGGTCGATCCAGGAAGCGCCGGAAAGGAAGTCTTCCTTGTTGGCGATCCACGCAACACCGGCGGACCAGAAGTTACCCCAGCGGTTCTCCTTGGCGAAGCGCGAGGAGGCGTCGCGGCGGAAGCTTCCCGACACATAGTACTTCTGTGCGTAGTTGTACTGTGCGCTGGCGAAGTAGCCTTCCACGTTATAGGAAGAGGTATAGGAGTTCGAGGTCACCTTGTTGGCAGCTGCGGCGATCTCCAGGATCTCGGGCGTGAAAATACCACGTGCGGTTGCGGAGAGGTAGCGGGAGCGGGTCAGGTAGTACTCGTGACCAATCATGACGTTGACGTTGTGTTCGCCGAAGCTCTGGTAATAGGTGAGGGTCTGCACGTTGTTGGTGCGGAAGCCTGTGCTCTCGCTCTTGGCGAGCTCACCGTTGACCGAGACCTTGGGTCCGTAGAGGGCGTTGTCGTAGTTGGAGGCGTTGGTCTGGCCCCAGTTGACGGTGCTGGTCACATTGGCTTTCAGGAACTTGGTGATGTCGATGTCGACAGTGAAGGTACCGTTGAGCTGGTTGCCACCCTGGACAGCCTTGTTGTAGCGGTTGGAACCCAGGGGGTTACCGGTCTGCAGGAAGGCGCGGTTCACAGGGTAGTCGGCACCGGCCACACCGTAGTCGTACTGCTCATTGCCGTTGGCGTCGGTGCGGATGACCGGCTGGCCGGCTTCGTTGAGCACACGCACGTACACGGGATAAATAGGTGCGATAGCCGTGGTGTAGTACATAAGGTTGGTGGAACCGAGGCTCGTGTCCATGTTGGGGTTGGAGGTAGTCTTCGAGTTGACGTAACCTACGTTACCGCCGACTCTCAGCCATTTCTTCACCTGGTAGTCAGCCTTCAGGCGGGCCGACAGGCGCTGGTAGCCGGAATACTCGATGACACCGTCCTCGTTGAGGTAACCCATGCTGGCATAGAAGGAAGACTTCGGGCCGCCGCCGTTGATGCTCAGGTTGTATTCCTGACGGAGGGCGCTCTTGTAGGCAAGGTCCTTCCAGTTGTCGGGCTGGAGCCAGTAGGTTTCGCCATTGGATTCAATGCCGTAACCAAGCGTGGCCGAAGGGTTCAGCCTGCCGTTCATGCCGATGATCTGCTGGCCGCTGGGAACGGTGAAGACCTGGTAGCCCAGATCCTGGATCATGCGCTGGTTGGCCTTGACGTTGGCCTGGTCGGCCGCCATTCCCTGGCCATAGAAGTACTGGTTGTACAGCTGGGCGTAGTAGGCTTCGTAGTACTCACCGGGATCGGTGATGGTCTCGTAGTCCTGGACCGAGCGGGTGTTGACACCCACGCGTGCGTCGAAGTTGACGACTGCATCCTGGCTGTGGCTGCGCTTGGTGGTGATGATGATCACACCGGCGGCGCCACGGGCACCGTACAGGGCGGCGGATGCGGCATCCTTCAGAACGGAGATGGACTCGATGTCACTCTGCGGGATGTTGGACAGGTTGGCACTGTAGGGAGCGCCGTCCACGATGATCAGAGGATCGGTGCTGGCATACATGGAAGCGATACCGCGGATGCTCATCGAACCGGCACCGGCACCAGGGGCACCCGATGCACCACGCATCTGCAGACCGGCGACCTGACCGACCAGGGCGTTGGCAACGTTGGTCGTCTGGCGCTTCTGCAGCTGTTCCGACTTCATGACGGCTGCGGAACCTGTAAAAGCTTCCTTGGTCGTCGTGCCGAATGCAACCACGATCGTCTCCTCCAGTGCCTCGGCGTCAGTGGCCAGGATCACGTTGATGGTCGTGCGACCCTCAACGGCGACCTCCTGGGTGTGGTAGCCGATGGAGCTGAAGATGAGCGACGCTCCTCTTGCGACGGTAATGGAATAGTTTCCGTCGCCATCGGTCGCGGTTCCGGTCATGGTTCCTTTCACCTGGATGGAGGCGAAGGGAACACCTTCACCGGAAGCAGCGTCCGTCACCGTACCCTTGACAGTGATATTCTGGCCGAATGCCGGAGCAAGTGCCAAAAATGTCAAGAGGCAGGCGAGAAAGAATTTCTGTTTCCTCATAAATTAAGTTTTTGGTTAAAAAATAGTAGTTATTTTGTTGATTTTAGTTTCAAATTATAGATCGCGTAAGCGACTAATTTCCACGCAAATATAGACAAAGTTCTTAAGTTAGGAAAATATTTTTAAAAAAACAACAAAATCCCCGATAATTTTTTGGTTGAAAAAACCATCGGGGAGAGAGTTGGAATCGGTGTAACTACCTGTCAGTTATTATATAGGGAGGTCGGGTCCAGACTGTCCCATTTGGGCCGGTCCCGGAACGGGTCGCTGAAGGTCTCGTCGATCTCGAAATGGCGGCCTTCTGTTACCATATGGTTTATGAACCAGATGATGTCCTCATATTGGCTGAAATACCGCGTTGCGACGGAGTGCCCTTCATTGGTGAAACGGATGATCTTGTAGGGATAATGGTTCTCCTTGAACTTGCGGGCTATGCTGTTGGAGCCGTAGAGCCCGATGTTGAACATCTTGATCTGCTTGTAGGTCACGAGCTGGTCGGCAGTGCCGTGGAGCAGCAGGGTGGGGGCGGGCATGTCGCGGGGGTATTCAAGTCCGCGGCGGGAGAAGATCGCGCCAGCGAAGGAGATGACGCCCGCGTAGCGGAAACCGTCCGGGAGGTACTGCTTCGCCAGGGGCGTTCCCCCGCAGCGCTCGAAGTCGCACTGGAGCGAGGTCATGGCCCCTGCACTGCAGCCCATGAGCACTATCTGCCAGGGGTCGACCCGCAGCTCCACGGCGTTGTCGAGTACGTAGCGCGTGGCCTTGAAAACGTCTTCCACGGCCATCTGAAGGGCATTCTCAAGGGGCTTGACCATGCTGAGGGGGCCTTTGAACTTCACTCCGAGCAGGCCGAGGCGGTAGTCGGTGGCGGCGACCACGAAGCCGTCGTCGGCCAGTTGGCGGCATAGTCTCTTCGTTTCGTCGATGCGCTGGTTGTTCTGGGCGAAGCCTCCGCCGTAGCTGTAGATGATGCAGCGGTGGGTTTCGGCGTCATCTTTCGGGAGGTAGAGGTCGAGCGACAGGGTGAGGGTGTCATAGGTGGCGAAGGCGACCGAACGGTCGGGAGATGCCGGGTCGGAGCCCGGCGTGACGGATGGTCCGGGCTGGGCGAAGAGCGTGAAAGAGAGCAGCAAGGCTGCGAACAAAGTCATTGAACGAAACATATCTGCAACTATTAACTTTCAAATGTAAGAATAAATGAGTAATTTTGTATTCTTTATTATATGTATGACAACAACACACTATAATTAACACTTCAACCAAAATGGCAGAAAAACTCTTTACTGAATTTCCCCCTGTCTCCACGGAGCAGTGGGATGAGGTAATTATCAAGGACTTGAAGGGTGCCGACTACGAGAAGAAACTCGTATGGAAGACCCATGAAGGTTTCCCCGTGCGCCCTTACTACCGCGCCGGGAACCTTCCCGACAGCAAGACCCTTGGTGAAATGCCCGGACAGTTCCCCTACGTCCGCGGCACAAAAACAGACAACGGCTGGCTCACCCGTCAGGACATCGACCTGGCCATGGGCCTGGAGGCGGCCAACGCCGAAGCGCTCGACATCCTGAACAAGGGCGTCGAGAGCCTGGGCTTCAAGCTCTCCGAAAAGAAGGACCTCTCCGTCGCGGAGATGGAAACCCTCCTCAAGGGTATCCACGTCCCCGCCGTCGAGATCAACTTCACCCGATGCTGCCCCCGTCGCAGCCAGGCGACGCTCGATAGTTTCATCGCGGTCGTGAAGAAGCAGGGCTTCAAGCCCGAAGACGTCCGTGCCTCCTTCGACTTCAGCCCGCTCCACAGGCTTACCGTCAAGGGCCACTTCTGCGAAGACAAGGCTTACGGCTTCCTCGCCGACGCGGTGAAGGCCGTGAAGGATTTCCCCCGGGTACGCGTCATCGGCGTACAGGCCTACGACTTCAACAACGCAGGCAGCAGCCTCGTCCAGGAACTCGCCTTCGGCGCGGCCATCGGCAACGAATACGTGGCCAAACTCTCCGAACTCGGCGTGGAGCCCGCTGAGACAGCCCGCCGCATCAAGTTCACCTTCGGCATCAGCTCCAACTACTTCATGGAGATCGCCAAGTTCCGCGCCGCACGCGTGGTCTGGGCCAACATCGTCAAGGCATGGGGTGTCGACTGCGAATGCGCCCTCAAGATGAAGGTGCACGCCGTCACCAGCCGCTGGAACCAGACCGTCTACGACGCCTACGTCAACATGCTCCGCAGCACGACCGAGACCATGAGCGCCGCCATCGCCGGCGTCGACTCCATTGAGGTGGTGCCTTTCGACGACGCGTTCCGCGCCCCCGGCGAATTCTCCAACCGCATCGCCCGCAACGTGCAGTCTATCCTCAAGGAGGAGTCGCACTTCAACAATATAGTCGACCCGGGTGCCGGTTCCTATTACATCGAAGAACTCACCCAGTCCATCATCGACGCTTCCTGGAAGCTCTTCAAGGACGTCGAGGAGAAGGGCGGCTACACCGAGGCCTTCAAGGCCGGCTTCGTTCAGGAGCAGGTGAAAGCCGTTTCCGACAAGAAAGACAAGCTCCTGGCCCAGCGCCGCGAGACCCTGCTGGGTACCAACCAGTACCCCAACTTCCTTGAGAAGGCGGTCGACGAGGTCACCAGGGAAATCGTGACCCGCGACTCCGCCCCTTGCTGCTGCACCCAGGAAGGCTGCGAGAAGGAGCAGATGGCCGAGCCTCTGCGCCCGTACCGTGGCGCCCAGCCCTTCGAGGCCATGCGTCTTGCCACCGACCGCGGCGACCGCCAGCCGATGGCCTTCATGCTGACCTTCGGCAATCTGGCAATGTGCCGCGCCCGTGCTCAGTTCAGCTGCAACTTCTTCGCCGTGGCCGGCTTCAAGGTGGTCGACAACAACCGCTTCTCCACCATCGAGGAAGGCGTCGAGGCCGCCCTCAAGGCCAAGGCCGACATCGTCGTGGCCTGCTCTGCCGACGACGAGTATCTCGAGAACGTTCCCAAGATCGCGAAACTCATGGGCGACAAGGCCATCGTCGTGGTGGCCGGCGATCCGGAGTGCCGCCCTCAGCTCGAAGAGCAGGGGATCGACCACTACATCCATGTGAAGTGCAATGTGCTGGATACCCTCAAGGAATACCAGAAAGCACTGGGCGTCAAGGAACTTTAATCTGGAGGACTGAACAATGAGACCTAAATTCAACGATATCGACTATACCAAGGGAGTGGCCCCGAAAGTCGCCGCCCTCAAAGAGGAAGAGCTCTGGCACACCCCTGAGAAGATCGACGTGAAGCCGCTCTACACGGCCGCCGACCTCGAAGGCATGGAGCACCTCAACTATGCCGCCGGCATAGCGCCGTTCCTTCGCGGCCCGTACTCCACCATGTACGTCAACAAGCCCTGGACCATCCGCCAGTATGCCGGTTTCTCCACGGCTGAAGAGTCCAACGCGTTCTACCGCCGCAACCTGGCCGCCGGCCAGAAGGGCCTCTCCGTGGCCTTCGACCTGGCCACGCACCGTGGCTACGACGCCGACCACCCGCGTGTGGTGGGCGACGTGGGAAAGGCAGGCGTGAGCATCTGCTCCGTCGAGGACATGAAGGTTCTCTTCGACCAGATTCCTCTCGGCAAGATGTCCGTCTCGATGACGATGAACGGCGCAGTGCTCCCCATCATGGCCTTCTACATCGTGGCCGGACTGGAGCAGGGCGTCAAGCTCGAGGAGATGGCAGGCACCATCCAGAACGACATCCTCAAGGAGTTCATGGTGCGCAACACCTACATCTACCCTCCTGAGTTCTCGATGCGCATCATCGGCGACATCTTCGCCTTCACCTCCCAGTTCATGCCCAAGTTCAACTCGATCTCGATATCCGGCTATCATATGCAGGAAGCTGGCGCGACCAATGACATCGAGATGGCATACACCCTGGCAGACGGCATGGACTACATCCGCACCGGCATCAAGGCCGGCATCGACGTCGACGCCTTCGCCCCGCGCCTCTCGTTCTTCTGGGCCATCGGCATGAACCACTTCATGGAGATCGCCAAGATGCGCGCAGCCCGCATGCTGTGGGCCAAGATCGTGGGACAGTTCAACCCCAAGAACCCGAAGAGCCAGTCGCTGCGTACGCACTGCCAGACCTCAGGCTGGAGCCTCACCGAGCAGGACCCGTTCAACAACGTGGCCCGTACCTGCATCGAGGCCATGGGCGCCGCCCTCGGACACACGCAGAGCCTCCATACCAACGCGCTCGACGAAGCCATCGCACTGCCGACCGACTTCTCCGCCCGTATCGCCCGTAACACGCAGATCTACATCCAGGAAGAGACGCAGGTGTGCCGTTCCATCGACCCCTGGGCAGGTTCCTACTATGTGGAGAGCTTGACCAACGAACTCGCCCATAAGGCCTGGGGTCACATCCAGGAAGTCGAGAAGCTGGGCGGCATGGCCAAGGCCATCGAGACCGGCATCCCGAAACTCCGCATCGAGGAAGCCGCGGCCCGCAAGCAGGCCCGCATCGACTCCGGCCTGGAGAAGATCATCGGTATCAACGAGTACCGTCTTGCCCACGAGGATCCCATCGAAATCCTCGACGTCGACAACACGAAGGTGCGTGAATCGCAGATCGCCCGACTCAAGGAGCTCCGTGCCAACCGCGACGAAGCCAAGGTCCAGGCCTGCCTCAACGCTATCACCGACGCTGTCGCCAACAAGAACGACAACCTCCTCGCCCTGGCCGTCGAGGCCGCCAAGGCCCGCGCCACCCTGGGTGAGATCTCTGATGCCTGCGAAAAGATTGTCGGACGTTATAAAGCAGTTATCCGCATGAACACCGGTGTATATTCCTCTGAAGTCAAGAACGACTCCGAATTCGAGAAGGCCAGGAAGATGGTGGCGGAATTCGCCAAGAAGGAAGGCCGCCAGCCCCGTATCATGGTGGCAAAACTCGGCCAGGACGGCCACGACCGCGGCGCCAAGGTGGTTGCCACGGGCTATGCCGACTGCGGCTTCGACGTGGACATGGGTCCTCTCTTCCAGACTCCGGAAGAGGCTGCCCGCCAGGCTGTTGAGAACGACGTCCACATCGTGGGCGTGTCCTCGCTGGCCGCCGGTCACAAGACCCTCGTGCCCCAGATTATCGCTGAACTCAAGAAACTCGGTCGCGAAGACATTCTCGTGGTCGTCGGCGGCGTGATTCCCGCACAGGACTACGACGAACTTTACCGAGACGGTGCAGTGGCCATCTTCGGCCCCGGCACCCGCATCCCCGACGCCGTGATCAAGATGATCGAACTCCTTAACCAGAAGTTCGAAGACTGATCAGGCGGGTACTACAAGGAAGATAAAATACTGATACTGGTCGCGAAGACATTCTCGTGGTCCCGGGCGGAGTGATCCCCGCCCTGGACTACGATGAATGCTGCCGTGACGGTGCTGTGGCCATCTTCGGCCGCGGCACCCGCTCCCCGACGCCGTGATCAAGACGATCGGACTTCTCAACCGGAAGTTCGAAGACTGATCAGGCGGGTACTGCAAAGGACGAAATACCAATACTATCCTAACCCTTTTAATCAAAAACATCACCTTATGAGGACAATGAGAGTAATTCTCACCTGCCTCATGATCGTGCTGGCGGGTGCTGCTGCATTTGCCCAGAACATCACGGTCAGAGGCATGGTGAAGGACGCCAACACCGGCGAAGGTATCCCTTATGCCTCAGTGCAGGTAAAGGGCACTATGACCGGAACGGCGACCGACGGCGACGGATCCTATACGATCGTCGCCCCGATGAACGCAACGCTGGTCTTCAGTTCGATCGGCTACGTCACGCAGGAAACCGCCATCGACGGCCGCGCTGTGATCGACATCCTGATGGCCTCCGAAACGGAGAGCCTTGAAGAGACCGTGGTAGTCGCCTACGGTACGGCGAAGAAATCGTCGTTCACCGGATCGGCCACCGCGGTCAAGAGCGAAAGCCTGAACAAACGTACCGTGTCCAATGTCTCGAAGGCCATCGAAGGCCTTGTGGCGGGTGTCACCTCCACGGCCGGCTCCGGCCAGCCTGGTGAGAGCGCCTCGCTGCACATCCGCGGCTACGGTTCCATCAACGCTTCTTCCACCCCTCTCTATGTCGTGGACGGCATCCCTTACGACGGAGCTCTTTCCGCCATCAACCCCAACGACATCGAGAACCTGACCGTCCTGAAGGACGCTTCGGCTTCCGCACTGTACGGTGCCCGTGGTGCAAACGGTGTGGTGATGATCACCACCAAGCGCGGCGAGGCCGGATTTGCCAATGTCAGCTTCCGAGCACAGTTCGGTCTGCAGTCCCGTTCGCTTCAGCGCTACGACATGCTTTCGCAGAACGAATTCGTGGAGATCACCTGGGAGGCCCTGCGCAACTCCTCGTATTACGCCGGCAACACCATGGATGAAGCCAAAGACTATGCTTCCGGAGCCCTCGGCGCCCAGGTAGGCGGCGAGTTCTACAACCCCTACAAGAACTACACCTGGGACAAGGTCGTCGACCCCGCCACCGGCAAGGTGCGTTCCGACGCCAGGCCTGCCTGGAAAGAGGACTGGATGGACATCCTGACCAACAGCAAGGCATGGCGCCAGGAGTACCAGCTGGGCGTGACCGGCGGCAACGAGCGTACCAAGTACAACCTCTCCGTAGGCTACCTTGACGACCGCGGCGTGCTGATCACCACCATGTTCGACCGTTACTCCGCCCGTGCCGGCGTCGACCACAACGTCAACAGGTGGATGCAGGTGGGAGCCAACCTGAACTACTCCTACACCGATTCCAACAGCTCGCAGTACTCTTCCACCCAGACGGGCAACGCCTGGTACACCGCCCAGTTCATGGCTCCTATCTATCCTGTGTACCTCAAGGACATGAACGGTAACGACGTCCTCGACGAGAACGGCAAAAAGCAGTATGACTACGGTAACAATCCCGGAGTGACCTCCCGTCCGAAGGCTTCGAAGTTCAACGTGGTGGGCGACCTCTACGAGAACCATTACCGCACCACCGCCGACAATGTCGGCGTGCGCTCCTACGCCGTGTTCGGCGGCAACGACCCCGTGATGGGCGTGTTCAAGGGCCTGAGCTTCTCCGTGAACTTCGGCTCCGACATCCGCAACCGCGCCATCACTTCGTATTACAACCCCTACCACGGCGACGGCGCCTCTGTGGGCGGTGAGGTAGACAAGTATGCCACCCGCACCATGTCGTACACCTTCAACCAGATCCTGAAGTACGACCGCAAGTTCGGAAGGCACCACGTACTGTCACAGGCCGGTCACGAGTGGTATAAGTACAACTATACCTACCTCTATGCAGAGCGTACCGGCGTCTATCCCGGCATCTATGAGCTGAACCCGGCCACCAACGTGACCGACAACGCCTCCTATTCCGACGACTACCGCATCGAGTCCTGGTTCGGCCGTCTCAACTATGACTTCGCCGACAAGTACTATGTCGAAGCCACGTGGCGTACCGACGGTTCCTCCCGTTTCTTCAAGGACAACCGCTGGGGCCAGTTCTGGTCGCTCGGCGGAAGCTGGCGCATCTCCGAGGAGCGTTTCCTCCAGAACGCCAGCTGGATCGACAACCTGACCCTCCGTCTCTCCTACGGCCAGCTCGGTAACGACAGTCTGTCTTCATATTATGCCTGGCAGTCGTTCTACAACCTCACCTGGCCGAACGCCGGCAACCCCGGTGCAGTCGTGACCTCGCTCGAGAACAAGAACGTGTCCTGGGAGAAGAAGTCGTCGTGGAACGCCGGTATCGAAGGCACCTTCTTCAACCGCTTCCTCAACATCACGGCCGAGTTCTACCACCAGACCACTACCGACATGCTGCTTTCCTTCCCGATGCCGCTCTCCACGGGCTTCAGCGGGTACAACGCCAACGTCGGTTCGATGCGCAACATCGGCTTCGAGGGCACCTTGCGCTTCAACTGGATAAACAAGAAGGACCTGCGCTTCAGCTCCACCTTCATGGGCTTCAAGAACAAGAACACCGTCCTCGCCCTGACCGACACCGACGTGATCACCTCGGGCAACCAGGTCATCAAGGTAGGCATGCCGATCTACACTTTCTACATGCCGAAGAGCGCCGGTGTCGATCCTGAGACCGGTAAGCTCCTCTACTGGTGCTACGAGTATGAGAGAGACGCCGAAGGCAATGTCATGAAAGACGAGAAGGGTGTCGAGATCATCAAGCCCGGCAGCGAAGAGAAGACCGACCAGTCCTCCAAGGCTACCGCTTCCAAGTACTACCTCGACAGCCGCGAGCCAAAGTTCCAGGGTTCCTTCGGTTCCGATTTCCAGTGGAAGGGCTTCGACTTCTCGTTCCTGACCACCTTCTCCATCGGCGGCCTGGTGTACGACAGCCCGTATGCCTCCTCCATGGAAGTAGCCTATGCCGGTGACACCTGGAACCGCGCCATCCTCAAACGCTGGCGCAATCCCGGCGACGTGACCGACGTTCCCGCAGTCCTGATCGGTTCCGGCCGCATCGCCACGGACCGCTGGCTCATCGACGCTTCGTATTTCGCGATCAAGTCGGTCCAGCTGGGTTACACCCTGCCGCAGAAAGCCACCTCGAAGATCGGCCTGAAGCAGCTCCGCATCTTCGCCACGGGTGACAACATCCGCATGTTCAACAAGCTCAACGGCATGGATCCCCAGTACAACTTCTCCGGCGGTACGAGCTGGGCCTACACCCCGACCCGCACCTTCTCCCTCGGCCTGGATATCAACTTTTAATTGAATCGCTCCATGAAAAAGATATTCATCGCAATAATTGCAATCTGCGCGCTCTGCCTAGTCGGCTCCTGCAACCAGGAACTGCTTGACACGACCCCCACGACCGCAGTTTCCGGCGACTTCATGCTGGGTGATACCGATGGTGGCTACATGGCCCTCAACGGAACCCTCCGCTTCTTATGGCGTTGGGGGCAGACCACGACCGGTAACTACCACCAGTGCTTCGGCATCCAGTCCTATGCCCTGATGGGCGACCTCATGGGTGAGGACATGGTGATGGCTGCCCAGGGTAACGGCTGGTTCTGGTTCGACTACAACTACAATGTGAAGTCGCGCTACACACTTTCCACCTGGCGTCCCTACGATGCCTGGAATTACTACTACACGATCATCAGCCAGGTGAACTACATCCTCGCCGCACAGGAGACCATGGAAGGCGCCTCTGCCGACGTGGAATACATCATGGGCAACGCCTATGCCCTCCGTGCGTATTCCTACCACTACCTGGCAATGACCTTCGCCCGCAGCTACATCGGTCATGAGGACCGTCTCTGCGTGCCTGTCTACACCGAACCTTCATCCGCCGGCACCGAGGGCAAGCCCCGCTCCACCAACCGCGAGGTCTACGCCCAGGCCATGAGCGACATCGACAAGGCTGTCGCCCTGCTTGCCGGCAAGGCCCAGAAGCACTGCTCGCACATCGACGAGTACGTGGCCAATGGCATCAAGGCCCGCATCGCCCTCTGCATGGGCGACTACAACACGGCCAACGCTGCCGCCGCCATCGCCGTCAAGGGCGGTTCCATCGACTTCGACAAGAACTTCCAGTACAACGACGCCACTCAGGCCAGCGTGCTCTGGGGCGCTGAGGTCATCACCGCCCAGGGAACCACCAACCCGCAGTTCCTCGCCCATATGGACATCGACTTCGCAGGTTATGGCGCCCGAGCCCGCAAGTGCTGCAGCACCGAACTCTACGACCAGATCGCCGACAACGACCTCCGCAAGGAGGCCTGGTGGACCTATGAGGTGCTGGCCGACGGTACGACCTACGGCTACCAGCAGTGGAAGTTCCAGTTCGCCAACAAGGCTGGCAAGGGTTGCGGTTCGGTGGACGACCCCTACACCGGCGCCGACCACATCTTCATGCGCGCTCCCGAGATGCAGCTAATCATGGCCGAGTGCGAGGCACGTCTGGGCAATGAGGCTCAGGCCAAGGTCCTGCTCAACGAGCTGATGGCCACCCGCCAGCCCGGCTACGACTGCTCTGCCAAGAGCGGCCTGCAGCTTGGCGCCCTGACCACCGACAAGACCGGATCGCTCCTCGAGGAGATCATCCTCCAGCGCCGCATCGAGCTTTGGGGTGAGTACGGCCGCATCTATGACATCAAGCGTCTGCGCCAGGGCTTCGAGCGTACCCTCGAAATGGGTCACCCGCAGGCCAGCCTGAACGTCATTGCGACCAACGACTGCCACCTCTACGATCCCGAGTCGTTCGACTGGGTGCTCACCATCCCCCAGCAGGAGATGGATGCCAACCCGTACATGGTGCAGAACCCTATCGGCAGCTACGCCGAGGGCAACTACGGTGATGACCCCAGCCTTAACAGATAGGCTTCGGTCCTCTGTAATAATCAAGGCGGGCGGCCCAT
>CAJONI010000049.1 GCA_905235995.1 uncultured Bacteroidales bacterium | reverse complement strand
GGGCAAGATGAAGCTCGTCGACACCGCCGGCCGCGTGGACAAATTCTACTCAAGATACGGTCAGAAGAAGAAATAATCCCTTCTTCCCAAGGAAAAGAAAAGGTGGCTGCAGTGCAGTCACCTTTTCTTTTGGTCTTCCTCAATCAGCGCCAGCAGCTTGTCGATGGCTTCTTCCTGGGGGATGCGGCGGAGGACCGGCTCCTTGCCTCGGTAGAGGGTCACATGGCCGCGCCCTTCGCCCACGTAGCCGTAGTCGGCGTCGGCCATCTCGCCAGGGCCGTTGACCACGCAGCCCATCACGGCGATCTTGATGCCGGCCGCCAGGTGCGCCGTGCGGCGCTTCACCTCGGCGAATGTCGATTCCAGGTCGTAGAGCGTGCGGCCGCAGCCAGGACAGGCTATGTATTCCGGTTTGGTGAAGCGACGGCGGCAGGCCTGCAGCAGCATGTCGCGGAAACGTTCCCCGTCTTCCTCAGAAACGGGCGCGCCCGCAATGGTCGAACCTTCCAGGGAGAAGTCGTCTGTCTTCCTGTCGAGCAGCGACGGCCCCCATAGGCAGGAACCCTTGATGATGAAATCTTCCCAGTCGTCGGCTTCGATGCGCGTGCGGCTTCCGTAAGGCGTATATCCCTCTGAAACAGCGCGGACTATCAGCCGCCCTGCAGGAATCTCATGCACAGGATTCTCGGTGAGCGATACACGTATTGTGTCGCCTATGCCTTCTCCCAGCAATGTGCCTATGCCCACCGCCGACTTGATGCGGCCTTCGTCGCCACCACCTGCCTCTGTCACTCCAAGATGCAACGGGAACGGCCGCCCGAACTCCTCGAGCATGGCCGCCTGGAGCAGCCGGTAGGCCTCCACCATGACGATGGTGTTGCTGGCCTTGAGCGAGACCACCACTTTGAAGAAATCCTCCTCGACGCACATGCGCAGCCACTCCATCACCGCCTCCTTCATTGCCAGCGGCGTGGCGCCGTAGCGCTGCGTGATGCGCTCGCCCAGCGAGCCGTGGTTCAGACCTATGCGTATGGTGGTGCCATGCTCCCTGCACAGTGCGATCAGCTCCCGGAACTTGGAGCAGGCCACCTCATGCTCCCTGGCGAAGTTGCCCGGGTTGATGCGGACCTTGTCGGCCACGGAAGCCGCGGCCAGCGCGGCGTCGGCCAGGAAGTGGATGTCGGCCACCAGGGGAGTGGAGATGCCTTCCGCCCGCAGCCGCCGCTTTATCTCGCGCAGCGACTCGACCTGCTTCAGCCCCTGGGTGGTGAGGCGGATCAGGTCGGCTCCGGCGGCAGCCATGGCGCGGCACTGGGCCACCGAGGCCTCGATGTCGTCGGTGGATGTGTTGCACATGGTCTGGACCAGGATGGACGAGCCGCCTCCGATGGGGACGCGGCCGGCTATGCGGAATGATATGGAACCGGTACTCATGGATGTCAGAGATGGAAGAACAGCGAAGCGCTGAACATGATGTTCTGCGGGTAGGTATACATCCAGTAGATGTCGCTCATCTTGTTGGTCTGGTACTGGCTGGCGAAGGCGTACTTGTAGTTCGCCTCGATGTGGAATTCAAAGGGATGGAAGACTATCGCAAAGCCGCCTCCTCCCAGCACCCCGTAGTCGTAACGCTGGTCGTACTTGTCGAAACCGCCCTCCTTGTCGGTGGTCAGGCGATAGCCGCCGTAGGTCCCCAGGTTTATGAGGACGCGGAAGATCGAGAAGTCGATCTTGAACTGCGAGATGAGGGGCACGTTTACCAGGGTGCAGGTTTCTCCGTAGCCTTCCCTTTCGGAGACGTAACCCTCGTGCAGGTACATCGCCCCGGTCTTGAGCCCGAAGTTGAACAGATGGTCCCAGAGGGCGTGGTAGTAAGTGTAGTAAACCCCGAAGTTGTTGTAGGTCAATATTTTACTTTGTGATATGCCTGGCGAGGATGTGACTCCGCTCCAGCTTACGCCATAGGATACTCCTATCATGTGTATGCTCTTGAACCTGGGAGGGTGAACCACGGTGTCGAGCGTCGCGAAATCGTTGGGCATGTCGAAGATGAAGTTGTCGTCCTGCGCCCGTGCGGGTAGCAGGAAGGCACTCATGGAAAGAATTATGAGCAGGTATTTCTTCATCGGAACATGGATTTCAGGTCGATATTCTGTTCGATCTCGGCCGATTCGGGGATTTCCAGGATCTTGTTGCCCGGTGTGCTTTCGAAGAAGCGTACGGCTTCGGGCTGCTTGCGCGAAAGCAGGTTGCCGGTGTCGGCGTAGCCGTTGCGGTTCTTGTCCCAGGTCACACGTATCATGTACTTTCCGGCCTTGAGATAGGGGAAGTCGAGAGTGCCGGGCTTTTCGATATGATAGGTACGTATGATGCCGGTGCCCTTTTCGTCGGTCAGATCCACTATGTAGCGGTCTTCCACGCCGGAAAGTACGAGCTGGAGGGAGCTCAGCGTCTCCGACTGGGGAATCTGGAATTTTGCCGAAGTATTCGCATTCGGCAGGTGAGACAGGTCGGTGAATGTTCCCTGCGGGAAGAACAATTCGTACTGGCAGCCCTTGACCAGCTGCTCCACAGGACGTACGATCCACTGTCGCACTTCGATGGTGTCCCTCTGGAATGTGAAGGCCTTGTCCGATTTCTGTCCCTTCGGATTGGTCTCGACCAGACGGATCGAATCCTGCACGATGGCGATTACCGGGAGATTCGAGAACACCTTCACGCCCAGCTGTTCAACCGTCTCGTCCTTGGCCGTGATATTCAGTTGGAAAACCGTGTCCTTCTGCTGTTTTGTGTCCTTCCTGCCCGAATCTCCCTCCTGTTTCATCACAGCCAGCGAGAGGTTCTCCTCGACAGGGGAGAGGACGCCCGTAGAGTCGGTCTTCATGTAGTTGAGCCTGATGAGCAGGCTGTCGTCGAGCCGGTAGTCGGTATTTACCCAGAAGTCGAGGCTGTCGCGGGTGCGGTTGTACTGAAGGATGATGCAGGAGTCGGGGATGCCCACGAATTCCATGGAGTTGATCTGCACGTCGGCGGCGCTGAACTTCAGGAAGCCCTGGCGTTCGGTCACACGGCCGCTGTTCTGCAGGTACTGCACGCTCTGGAGCTCCTGGAAAGTCAGCAGCTGGACCATCGATTCCCTGGCCTTGCAGGCGAGCGTGTCCTTCATCAGGAATCCGCGGGCCTCGTAGGTGGAATCGTTGATCACACGCGAAGGCGTGTAGAGCGAATCCAGGAAGCCTATCTGGTCGCCGTCAGGATTGTACTTGTAATCGTTGTCGTTGTCGGTGTAGACGAACACCTGGAAAGCCGTGTCGCGCAGGTTGCGCAGGATGAAGAAACCCCAGTCGTCTGTGCGCGTCGCGGCGTCGGGCATAAGGTTGAAGCAGGCGGAGTCGGTCTGGCTTGTGAATGCAGTCACCAGCGCGCCCTTGACAGGTGCGAGGGTCTGGCTGTTGAGCACCGTGCCGGTGAAGTAGAGCGAATCGAGCGTCTCGCCTGTCGAGAATGCGTAGACCATCCTGGGGGCGGGATTGCTCTCGTTGTTGTCGACGATGGACTGTCCGAAATCCAGGGTGTAGGTCTGGTTTTCCCTCAGGGTGTCCTGCAGCGTCACCACTATGCTCTTGCTCTTGACCTTGGTCTGGGGTCGGCGTTTGGTGGGCGGCGAAAGCATGATGTCGCCGGCATTCTTGACGATGGTGTATTCGTTGTATGTCAGGATGATCTTGCCATCGGCCACGGGGAAGCCCGTCGAACCCTTGGCCGGTTCTGTCTTCAGCAGCACGGGCGGTATCGTGTCCTTGGGACCACCGCCGGGAGGGGTGGTCGTATTGGCGCAGGAGTGGCTGAAACAGCAGGCCGCCACGAAAAGCGCCATCAGTGAGGCCGCAAGTATGATTCTTCTCATGCTCAGTTGATGTCTACGCGTTTGACCCTTTCGACGCCCTTTACCTTGCCGAGCGCCTTGATGAGTTTGTCGAGGTCTTCCGTGCTGTGGACGTACAGGTCGATCGTGCCTTCGAAGATCTCGTCATGGCTGTCGATGCGGAGCTTGCGCATGTTGACGCCCAGCACCTGCGATATGACGCGCGTCACTTCGCTTACCGCACCCACACGGTCGATACCTTCAAGCGAAATCCTTGCCAGAAATGACATCTGGAAATGTTTGCTCCACCTGGCCGATACTATGCGGTGCCCTTCTTTCGAGGCAAGGCTTACGGCGACGGGGCAGCTCTTCTTGTGTATGGTCACTATTCCGTCGTCCTCGATGAACGCTACGACACTGTCGCCGGGGATGGGGGAGCAGCACTCGGCTATGTTGAAGGAGATGGTGCCATCCTCCAGGTCTTCCTGCAGCAGGAAGGTGTCTTTCTTGTCGATGCGGCCCAGGTTGCGGAGCGGATTGAGGAGCTTTACGCCCCACATCTGCACATTCCGCTGCTTCAAGTCGGTGCGCAGGGCCTTGTCGAGGCCCTCGAGGTCGATCACTCCGGTTCCGATTCGGTTATAGAAATCGTCCTTGCCGCCTGGTACCTGATAGTAGTCTATCAGTTTCTTTATCACCCGGCTGCGCTCGGTGATGCCGCGTTCGGCGAGGCGGCTGTCGAGCAGGTCCATGCCCTCCTTGATGCTGTTCTTCTTGTCCGACTTGAGATAGTCCATCACCTGCGTGCGGGCCCTGTTGCTCTGGAGGAAAGTGAGCCACTCACGCCTTGGCCTGGCGCTGTCGGTAGTGATGATTTCCACCTGGTCGCCGCTTGCAAGGACCTGGGACAGAGGTACGAGCCTCTGGTTGACCTTGGCCGCGATGGCATGGTTGCCGACTTCTGAATGGACGCAGTAGGCGAAATCAAGGGCTGTCGAGCCCTTTGCGAGCGTCTTCGACTCTCCGCGCGGAGTGAACACGTAGATGGAAGAGGTCACCAGTTCCTGATGGAATTCATCGAGGAACCGCATGGCGTCCATGTCGGGGTTTTCGAGTATCTCGCGTACCTGTTGCAGCCAGTGGTCTATCTCGCTGTCGGCCTGTCCGATGCCGGCGTCCTTGTAGAGCCAGTGGGCGGCGATGCCCCGTTCCGCTATGGCGTTCATCCTTTCGGTGCGTATCTGCACTTCCACCCAATTGCCGCCGTTGCCCATAACCGTCAGGTGGAGCGCTTCATAGCCGTTGGCCTTGGGGTAGTCCACCCAGTCACGGGTGCGGTCGTTCTTGAACTGGTAGAGGCTGGTGATCATGGCGAAGATGTACCAGCACTGCTCGCGCTCGGTGAAAGGCCCCCGCGGCTCGAAGATGATGCGCACAGCATAGATGTCGAAGATCTGCTCGAAAGGGATGTTCTTGGCAGTCATCTTCTTCCATATGGAGTATGGGGCCTTCAGCCGCTTGAGTATCTTGTACTTGAATCCGGCCTTGTCGAGTTCTGTGCGTATGGGCGCTATGAAGTCGTCGATCTGGGTTCCGCGCTCCGACATGATGCGGTCGAGCTGGCGGGTGATCGCCTCGTAGGCCTCGGGCTCACGGAACTTGAGCCAGATGTTCTCCATCTCAGACTTGATGCCGTAGAGGCCGAGCCTGTTGGCCAGGGGGATGAACAGGTACATGGTCTCGCTGAGTATCTTGTCGCGTTTGTATTCCGGCATGAACTGGATGGTTCGCACATTGTGCAGGCGGTCGGCCAGTTTGATGAGCACTATGCGGACGTCGTCGTTGAGGGTTACGAGGATGCGCCTGAAGTTCTCGGCCTGGAGGCTGGTCTGCCGGCCGCTCTTGTTGCGGTTGTCGTTGTCGAGGGCGGTCTTGATCTTGGTGAGTCCGTCGACCAGCGAGGCTATCTTCGCACCGAAGAGACGTTCGATGTCCTCTACCGTGAACTCGGTGTCTTCCACCACGTCGTGAAGCAGGGCGGCGCATATTGACTTGCAGCCGAGCCCTATCTCGTCGACCACGATCTTGGCCACGGCGATGGGATGGAGGATGTAGGGTTCCCCGCTCCTTCGCCGTACGCCCTTGTGGGCTTCGTTGGCAAACTCATACGCCTTGAGTACCAGCTCATATTGTTGGTCAGAGGCGCAACGCTTACGGGCGGATATCCTCAGTCCCTCGAAGGTGCGTTCAATAAGTTGGTTGTCTTCTTCGGTAAACATGGTCAAACAGGTTGTGATTTGGCTGACGCCAGGGTATATCCACGCGTCAGCTCGGCACCGAAAAGTATCACCTGCCAGCAGAGGTTCATCCAGATGATGAGCAGCGGGACGAAGGCCAGTGCGCCGTAGACGGCGCTCAGGCGGGTGACTATGAGCTGCGTGCCCATATATAGATATTGCAGCAGCACGAAGGCGATTCCCACCAGCAGCGCAGCCTTGATGGCGGAGCCGAGCGGTACCTTCACGGCCGGGATGAACTTGTACATCATGGTCAGGGCCAGTACGACTATGCCATAGAATGCGACCCAGAACATATTGGTCGTTATGAAGTTGAACGGTCCGAGATGGCCTGCGAGTATGTCGATGAAGCGCACGTGCCACGTCCATCCGGAAAGGAAAAGCATCAGGACGAAAGGTGTGGCTATCAGTATTGCTGCGTAGACGGCCACGCGTTTCCACAGCTTCCGCGGGTGCTGTACCCTCCATATGCGGTTGAATGCGACCTCGATGTTGATCATCAGCCAGATCACCGTCCAGGCGAAGCCCAGGAAGGATATCCAGCCGAAGAGGCCGTTCTCGGTGGCGTAGATGATGTTCTGGGCAAGTTCGACTATGGAGTCGACCAGGGGCATGCTGGTAGGAAAGAGTCCGGCGAGCTTGTCGTAGAGCAGGCGGTCGAGGTTGAAGCCGCTCGCGAAGAAGAGCAGAAGGGCGAAAATCGGCACGAAGGCTATCAGGGTGAACTGGCTCAGGGCGATGGCCTCGCGGCCTACCCTTTGTCTCTCGAAGCCATGGACCGTGATGACAAAGGCCTGGACATTCTTTGCCATGTAGAGCCTCAGTCTGCCCGCTCTGAATGAACGCTTGATTCTGTCCAGGAACTGTCGCATGGCCTATCGCTTTTCAATGATGTCATTGAGCTCAGCCTCTGAAATCACCCGGACTCCGAGCTTTTCGGCTTTCCTGAGCTTTTCCGGGCCGGCTTTCTCGCCTGCCACCAGGTAGTCGGTCTTTCCGCTCACCGAGCCGGAATTCCTGCCTCCATGGGCCTCGATGAGCGCTTTCAGGGCCTCCCGGGCTATGGAGAAATTGCCTGAGACCACGAGCGTCTTGCCTTCAAGGGCATCGGAGAGGCGGGTCTGCGAGCCGGAATCTACTTCGAACTGCAATCCTGCTTCGCGGAGCCGGCTCACGGTGTCGCGCCCGTTGTCGGAAGCGAACCATGCGATGATGGCGTCGGCGACGGTTTCGCCTATGTCTTCCACCTGCAGCAATTCTTCCTTCCCTGCGGCGGCCAGGGCGTCGACCGAGCCGAAGCTGCGGGCCAGGGTCTTTGCTGTCTGCTCGCCCACGTGCCTGATCCCGAGTGCATACAGCACGCGTTCAAACGGCACCTTGCGGCTGTCCTCCAGGCTCTTGAGGAAGTTGTCGGCCGATTTCTCCTGCCACCCTTCGAGCGAGATGAGCTGTTCGCGGGTCAGGCCGTAGAGGTCTGGAAGGGTGCGGATGAAACCCTTGTCGTACAGGGTCTCGATGGTCGCTTCGCCGGCAAGTATGTCCATGGCCTTGCGGCCTGCGAAATGTATGAATCGTCCCTTCGCCTGGATGGGGCAGGCCGCGCTGTTGGGACAGTAGTGACGGGCTTCGTCGGCGTCGCGCACCAGCGGTGTCCCGCAGTCGGGGCAGCGGGTAGGGAAGTCGGGCCTCAATGCGCCTGCGGGGCGTTTCGTGAGCTCGACTCCGGTGATCTTCGGGATTATCTCGCCGCCCTTCTCCACGTACACGCTGTCGCCGATGTGGATGTCGAGCAGGTCCATCTGGTCCTTGTTGTGCAGGGATGCTCGCTTGACCACCGTGCCGGAGAGCAGCACCGGCTCGAGATTGGCCACGGGGGTCACCGCCCCGGTGCGGCCCACCTGGTAGTCGATGGAAAGCAGCTCGGTGAGAGCCTGTTCGGGCCTGAATTTCCAGGCGGTGGCCCAGCGGGGTGACTTGGCTGTGAAGCCGAGCTGCCGCTGCAGGTCCAGTTCGTTGACCTTGATCACGATGCCGTCGGTGGCGAAGGGCAGGGATTCGCGGCGCGAGTCCCAGCCGTCGATGTAGGCTATTGCTTCTTCGATCGAATCTGCGCGGCGGCTGTATCCGGAGATGGGAAGGCCCCAGCTGCGGGCGGCCTCCAGAGCTTCGATATGGGTTCGGAAGGGAAGGTCTTCGCCGAGCAAGTGGTATAGCACGCAGTCCAGTCCCCTCGAGCGCATCTCTGCCGGATCCTGGAGCTTCAGGCTGCCGGAAGCGGCGTTGCGGGGGTTTGCAAAGGGTTCATGGCCTTCCTCGGCGCGGGCCTCGTTGAGGCGTTCGAATGCTTTCCAGGGCATGTAAATTTCGCCACGGATCTCGAATTCGGAAGGGATTCCGTCGCCGTGAAGCTGGCGGGGTATAGTGGGGATGTTGACCACGTTGCGCGTCACGTCGTCGCCCTTCGTACCGTCGCCGCGGGTCAGGGCGCGGAGCAGCCTGCCGTCGCGGTAGGTGAGGCAGATGGCCGTGCCGTCGAACTTCAGTTCACAGGAGTAGCTCCAGGGGACCGTCACGGTCTTGCCAATGCGCTGGTCGAAGGCCAGCAACTCGTCCTTGGAGTAGGTGTTGCCGAGCGACAGCATGGGATAGCGGTGGGGGACCTGCACGAAGCCCTCGCCTGGGCCGGAGGCCAGGTCGCTGCCCACGTGACGGGTGGGGCTGTCCTCGGTGGCGAATTCGGGATACATGCGCTCCAGACCCTGCAGTTCGCCCATCAGCAGGTCGAACTCGAAGTCCGAGATGGTGGGGGAGTTGAGCACGTAGTAGTTGTGGTTGTGCCGCTCGAGTTCCCGCTTCAGGAACCCGATTCGGCCCAATGCCTCTGTCTTGCTGATTTTCGCCATAATATTAAGCTACAAAAATAGCGATATTTTACCAAAAAATGATATCTTTGCCACCCGAAAACCCGTATTCAGGAATTCAACACTTAACCTATATGAAAGACTCCATCATCATCCTGACCGGCGGCGGACCTGCGCCCGGTATGAACACTGTAGTAGGAACCATCACCAAGGCCTTCATCGCCAAGGGATATCGCGTGCTCGGCCTTCATGGCGGGTATTCCGGGCTCTTCTCGCCCGATCCCGACTACGTCGAGCTCGATTTCATCATGGCCGACTCCATATTCAACCGCGGCGGCTCCTATCTCCAGATGAGCCGTTACAAGCCGACCCAGGAAGATTTCGAGAAGAATTTCAATCTCAGGCTCTTCCGCGACAACAACATCAAGCTGCTGGTCACGGTGGGCGGCGACGACACCGCATCCACGGCCAACCGTGTGTCGAAGTTCCTGAAGGAGAAGAACTATCCTATCCGCAACATCCACGTGCCCAAGACCATCGACAACGACCTCCCGCTGCCGATGAACACCCCGACCTACGGCTTCAACTCCGCCAAGGCCGAGGGTACGCGCATCGCCACGACGGTCTATGAGGACGCCCGCACCTCCGGCAACTGGTTCATCGTCTCGGCCATGGGCCGCAGCGCAGGCCACCTCGCCCTCGGCATCGGCGCCTCCTGCCACTATCCGATGATCATCATCCCCGAGATGTTCAACAAGTCCGAGATCACGGTCGACAAGATCGTCAACCTCTCGATCAGCGCCATCGTCAAGCGCAAGCTCATGGGCGTCAGCTACGGCGGCATCATGGTCTCCGAGGGCGTGTTCCACATGCTCAGCGACGAACAGCTCAAGGCCACCGGCGTGAAGTTCACCTACGACGAGCACGGCCATCCGGAGCTTGGCAAGATCTCCAAGGCCCAGCTCTTCAACGACCTGCTCGAGATCAAGTTCAAGGAGCTCGGCATGAAGGTCAAGACCCGTCCCGTGGAGATCGGCTACGACATCCGCTGCCAGGCCCCCATCGCCTACGACCTGCTCTACTGCTCGCAGCTTGGCTTCGGCGTCTACGAGCTCTTCGAGCGCGGCGAGACCGGCTGCATGGTGTACGTCGATGCGCTCGGCACCATCAAGCCGCTCTACCTCACCGACCTGCAGGACCCCGTGACCGGCAAGATCCCTCCTCGTCTCGTGGACATCGACGGCGACATGGCCCAGGGTATCTACAAGCACATCGTGCACTACATCACCCCTGCCGACTACGAAGCCGCGAAGAAGTACCTGCCGGATCCTGAGGAATACGATTTCCGCAAGATCCTGAACTGGTAGGCATAAGTCATCCCGGGCCTGACCCTGGATCTGAAACCGGATGATCATCTATCAGCTGTTATTGAGAGCCTTCGGGAATCGATCCTGCATTCCCGGAGGCTCTTATGCTGAGAACGGGTCGGGAAAGTTCTCCGACATCTCCGACGAAGTCCTGCGCCACTTCAAGCAGCTTTCCGTGGGTGCCATCTGGTACACCGGCGTAATCTCCCATGCCACCAAAACCCATTTCCGCACCATCCCCGACTGCCATCCTTCCCTCGTGAAGGGGGAGGCCGGCTCGCCCTACGCGGTCCGCAACTGGTTCGACGTCGACCCTGCCCTGGCCGACAACCTTGACAACCGCATGGCCGAGTTCGAGGCCCTGGTCGAACGTACCCACCGTGCCGGAATGAAGGTGATCATCGATTTCGTGCCCAACCACGTCTATCGCGAATACCGCGGCTATTTCAACCGCGACAACTTCTACCCGCTCGACGGCCCGCTGGTGCTTCCCGCATCGCTGCCGGAGGGCTACGTGGAAGATCCAGCCCTGGCCACAGGCAACGACGTTTTCCATCGCTTCCCCTCTGAGAACGACTGGTATGACACCGTCAAGCTCAACTACGGTGACCGCAGCACCTGGGACAAGATGCTGGCGGTCCTGCAGTTCTGGGCCGGAAAGGGGGTCGACGGCTTCCGCTGCGACATGGTCGAGCTGGTGCCTGCCGAATTCTTCGCATGGGCGTTCAGGGAGGTCCGCGCCTCCCATCCTGCGACATTCTTCATCGCAGAGGTTTACGGCAAGGAAAACTACCGTCGCTACGCCGATGCGGGCTTCGATTTGCTCTATGACAAATCGGGCTTCTACGACGCCCTCCGCGGCATAGTCAGCGGCGAACGTCCGGCCTGGTGCCTGACGCACGAGTGGCAGTTCCTGGGTGGTCTGCAGCCCCGGATGCTCAATTTCCTCGAGAACCACGACGAACAGAGGCTCGCTTCCGATTTCTTTGCGGGCAGCGCCCGTCGCAGCAGGGCGGCGCTGTCGGTTTCACTGCTGTTCAATACGGCGTCGTTCATGCTTTATTTCGGGCAGGAATTCGGAGAGCGCGGCATGGAGGAAGAGGGTTTCAGCGGGCGCGACGGCCGTACGTCCATCTTCGACTACTGCACGGTGCCTTCCGTGGCCCGCGCCCTTTCGGGGAAGCTCACGATGGAGGAGGAGAATATCTACAAGGAATACTGCCGCCTGCTCCGCATAGCCTCGGCCGACGCAATCTTCTCGAAGGGGAAGACCTTCGACCTCATGTATGCCAATCCGGCTTCAGAAAGCTTCGACCCGGAGCGCCAGTTCGCCTGGATGCGCGGCTACGACGGCAGCGCGATGGCCATCGTGGCCAACTTCGCCGACTATCCCGTCGACGTCGAGGTCTTCATCCCCGACGAAGCCTTCGCCTTCTTCGGCCTGCAAACTCCTGAATCCGTCATTCCGGGCCCGACCTCTCCCGTCATTCCGGGCCCGACCCGGAATCTCATCCGCTTCCACGTGGCCCCCCACGACTATACCCGCATTGATGTTTCGCACTGAACGTTTGCCCTTTATCCTGCTTCTGGCGATTCTCATGGCCCCTTCAATGACACATGCTCAAACTGTTACAGGCCGGCTCAAGGAGCGGGACCTGGCAAGGAGCGATGAGTCCATCTCTCCGGAAGAGGCTGTGAACCGTCTGGTGCGGGCATTCGATCTATGTGCCGACAACCCCTACCTGACCGTCAGGCTGTGGGGTGGCGACAATTTCCTGTTCGACGAGGACGGACGCTTCCTCGCCTCGGTCAGCTGTCCCTATCTGAAGGGATGTCTGCTGCTCTCCCAGGGAGAAGGAAATGACATGCTGGCGGCACGTTTCGCCGACCAGGAACATGATCCGGAATTGATAGGCTACGGGACGCGTGCTACACTGGTCCGGCAGGATACGATACGCTCAAGCCTGGAGAGGGAAGGAGTTTTCGAGGCCGCGAACCACGGCTTTTTCCGTGGCTGCCGCTACCTGATAAAGGCAAGCCATTATGGCGGGCAGCTCGATTTTGCAAAGAACGGCCGTCACGGCATCGCCCCCAACGTGTTCTATCTGACGCAGACCGTCCCTGAGGGCCTGGTGGCCCACAACTGTTTCAATTACGGGAATTTCCTGTGGGGTGCTGCGGCCCGCGAAGCCGGCGTCCCGCTCTGGGTCGCCCGCCTCGGCGCCCATTTCAACAATTTCTTCCTCTCTCCCGACACCAAGGGCAGCTTCGATGCCCCCGACGACCAGTTCTCCATCGCCGCCGGCTACCACTGGCGCTGACCCATTGTCATGCCGGGCTTGACCCTCCCGTCAGCGTTTTCCCTGGATCCGCCTGAACTCCTTGCGGGCGCGTTCGGCCTGGGCGCGGTATTCGGGATTTGACTGAAGGACGGAGTAGCCGATGCAGGCACCTGCGACACTTGCGTCTACGTCGCTCTGCCAGTGGCAGCCTGCGATGACGCGGTTCTCACCGGTTTCCTTGGCCCGGTGGAAGAGCGCCTCCGCCGCGGCGGGATTCACCTCCGCCAGGATCAGGGCCGCGCTCCAGGCGCGGATCGTGTGGCCGGAAGGGTAGGAACCTTCGGTCGCAAGCCATTCGTCGTCCTGAGGGAAGATGGAGCTTTCATGGAAACGGGCAAAGGGCCGCATACGGAAATAGTGGGCCTTGGGCTTGACCCTTATCTGCTCCAGGGTCGAGACGCCGTCTACGAACAGGCGGTAGATTTCGGGGGTCTTCACAGGATCAATTTCCAGGCCGAAGGGCTCGCTGTATATCACCCTCAGGGTGTCGAGGTCCCATACGGCGTCGCGCTTGGCCTGGGCCAGGCGCAGGCTGTCGAGCCGCATGGTCTTGCCCCACATGTAACGCATGATGTCGTGCGTGAAGGCCTCGCCTATGGTGTCGGGAGGCGGCGGGAGGCAGTTGACCAGATTCGGGAGCTCGTCCTGAGCCATATACAGGTGGATGTCCTGTGAGCGGAGCATCGGCGCAAGGACGCATGCCGATACGAGTACGGCCACAGCCGTAGCCAGAAGTCTTTTCATCATTTAATTTGTTTCAGAATTATCTTCGCCGGATTCCAGCAGGGTTTTCGGTTCCGGAAGCGTGCGTCGCGAGGGGGCTACGCCGTGTTCAATGACCTCCATGGCGGCGCGGACTATGCTCTGTCGTCCGTCCACCAGGCGTGAGGTGTTTTCCCGGAAGTCCTCCAGCACGCCTTCCAGCGCGCGCTCGACCTTGGCGTTCTCCTCGCAGAAGAAGGCGACGCGGTCGACCATCTTCTGGGCGCCGTCGACTATCTGGGCCACGTTCTCCATCTGCTCCTTCTGCACCCACGCCGTACGGATCAGGCGCAGGAATGGCAGCAGGGTTTCTTCCGTGGTAATCAGCACCTTGCGGGAGAAGGCCCGGGCGAAGAGTTCGGGGTCTTCCTGCTTGGCCAGCTGGTAGGCACCGTAGTTGGGAATGAACATTATCACGTAGTCGAGCGTCTTGCGGGCGGTCACGTAGCGCTGGTATTCCTTGCTGGTGAGCTCTTCGACATGGCTCCACACTGACTCGAGGTTGCGGCGCGAGGCGTCGGCGCGCTCTTCGTCGGTCTCAGCCGCGAAGTAGTCCGACAGGGCCGTGAGCGATACCTTGGCGTCGAGGAGCACGCCGGTGTCGTCGGGGAAGTGCAGGGCGAAGTCGGGGCGCATGCGCCGGCCGGTATCTTCGTTGACTATGATGTTTCCCTTGCGGTCCCTGAGCCAGAATTCGGTGTCGTAGTCGTGTCCTTCCCGAAGGCCTTCCGCCTTGAGTATGTTTTCGAGGATGGTCTCGCCGAAGATGCCCTGCATCTTGTTCTGGCCCTTGAGGGCGTTGGCCAGGTTGTCGGCCTTGCTGCCTATGGTCGCGGCCTGGTCCCTGAGGTGGCGTACCGTCTCGTCGAATTTCGTCTTGATGGCCATGCTCTCGTCGGAGGCGGCCTTCTTCTGGGCCGCGAAGGCCTCCTTCATGTCCCTGATGTCCTTGTCCAGCCCGCCGGTGATGACTTTCATCGTCTCTGCGGCTTCCTTCTTGAGCGACTCCTCGCGAGCCTTGAGCGCTTTCTCGTTTTCGAGCGCCAGCGCCGTCCGCGCCGCTTCGAGAGCCTTCTCCTGCGCGACCTTCAGCTCGTCCAGGGCTTTCTGATGGCCGGCCTTCAGCTCTGCGACGGTCTGCTCATGCTGCTCCCTTTCGCTTTCGCGAAGGGCGTTTGCCGTACGCACCTCGCCCTCCATGCGGACGAGTTCCTCGCTCTTGCGGGCAAGTTCCGCTCCTGCTTCCCTGGCCTTCCTCGACCTCAGGATCAGGGCTATGCCCATCCCCGCCAGCATCACCGCCGCAATTGCGATTATGACTATCGTGACAGTATCCATCCAAGTAATGATCTCAACCTTCAAAGATACTAAAAACTTCGGGAATTAGTACCGCATGCCGGGACGCTACCGCATCTCCAGTCTGGCACCGCGCTTGAGGGTGGCGATGTCGAGGAAGTTTCCTTTGAGGGGCTTGCCGTTGAGGCGGATATCGCTGTAGACGGGGCCGGGGCCGGAGGTCTTCACCACTAGCTTGCGGCCGCCGGGGAGCGTCACTTCGGCCTTCGGGAAAAGCGCCGTGCCTACGGCGTACTGGCCGCTGCCGGGGCATACGGGATAGAAGCCCAACGCGGAGAAGACGTACCAGGCCGAAGTCTGGCCGTTGTCCTCGTCACCGCAGTAGCCGTCCGGGGTAGCGCTGTAGAGCCTGTTCATCGTCTCGCGTATATGGAGCTGCCCCTTCCAGGGCTGCGAGGTCCAGTCGTAGAGGTACAGCATGTGCTGTGCGGGCTGGTTGCCGTGCGCGTAGTTGCCCATGTCGGCCACCTGCATCTCGGTGATCTCGTGGATGCGGTAGCCATAGTAGCTGTCGTCGTAGATGGGCGGGACCTTGAAGACGGAATCCAGCATGGTGGTAAAGGCTTTATCCCCGCCCATGGCCTGAATAAGGCCGGGGACGTCGTGGAAGACGCTCCAGGTGTAGTGCCAGGCGTTGCCTTCGGTGAAGGCGTCTCCCCATTTGTAGGGATTGAAGGGGGCCTGGAAGGAACCGTCCATGAGCCGTCCGCGCATCAGGCGGGATTCGGGGTCGAACACGTTCCGCCAGTTGCCGGAGCGGAAAGTGAAGAGTTCGATCTCTTCCTGCGGCCTGTCCAGGAGCTTGGCTATCTGTGCGATGCACCAGTCATCGTAGGCATATTCCAGGGTGCGGGCCACGTTTTCGTTGATGCCGGCGTCATAGGGAACGTAGCCAAGGCTGTTGTAGAATTCGTGCCCCTTGCGTCCCGACGAACCCACGGTAGGATGCACGTTTTCCGAGCCATGGACCAGGGCCTCGTACAGGACCTCAAGGTCTTCGCGGGAAGTGACGCCCTGGAGCGCAGCGTCGGCCACTACGGCTGCGGAGTTGTTGCCTACCATGCAGTCCCTGTGGCCCGGAGAGGCCCATTCGGGCAGGAAATCGTTCTCACGGGCAATGTTCGCGAGCCCCGCCTGGATTTCGGCGTTCACGTCGGGATACACCAGGTTGAGTAGCGGGAAAAGGGCACGGAAGGTGTCCCAGAAGCCGGTGTCGGTGTAGAGGTAGCCCGGCTCCACCTTGCCGTTGTACGGGCTGTAGTGGACGGGGTTGCCCTGCCCGTCAAGTTCGTAGAACTTGCGCGGGAAAAGGGTGCTCCGGTAGAGACAGGAGTAGAAGGTGCGAAGCTGGTCGTCGGTGCCGCCGGAAACCCGGATGCGACCCAGGACCTCGTCCCAACGTGCCTGCGCGGCGTCTTTCACCTCGTCGAAACCGCGGTCCAGCACCTCTTCCAGATTGCGTCTGGCCTGTTCGCCGGAGATGAAGGAAGATGCCATGTAGAGCGTGACTGCCTGCCCCCTTGCAGTCTTGAACGGCTCGGTCACTGGTGCGTCGGCCTTGATAACGAAATAGTTGCTGAATCCTTCCGGCACTCCGCCGTGATTGTGTACGCTCCGGCCCTCTGTCCATTCTCCTTCATGGCTGAGGCTGCCTCCCTGGAATGGATTGACCGCGATGCAGGCGTCGTCGCTTTCCGGGAAGGTGATGCGCATCACGGCGGCGCGCTCGGTGGGAGTTATCTCCACGGTTATGTCATAATCGGCCAGATAGACTTTATAGTAGTAGGGCCTGGCAATCTCGCTCTTGTGCGAGAACCAGCTGCCGGAAGGGTCGTCGCCGGTGAAGGGCATGACGGAAAATGCGCCGTAGTCGTTGATCCATGGCGAGGGCTGGTGGGTCTGCTTGAAGCCGGTGATTACGCGTCTTCCGTACTGGTAGGTCCAGCCGTCGTTCTCGCGTCCGGAAGTCATCGGCGTCCAGAAGTTCATCCCCCAGGGAAGGGCGATGGCGGGGTAGGTGTTTCCGGTTGAGAAAGAGCCTTCGCTCTGGGTTCCGACAAGGGTGGAAACATAGTCGGACAGATGCACCTGCGGACCAGGCTTTTCGCAGGATGCGAGTGCCAGCAGCGGACATGCGGCCAGCATGAGATGGAGGAGAAACTTTTTCATAACGCTATAAATCATCCAAATATACTAAAAACTTAGCGGATGGACCAGAGCCGGGCCGAAAAATGGAATAAAATATGTATATTTGTCTGACAGAGTTTTCCCACAAGCAATACCTGCGATATGAAGCGTACCATCATCATTACCGGCGGAGCCGGCTTCATCGGAAGCCACGTGGTCCGTCTTTTCGTGAACAGATACCCCGACTACCGTATCATCAACCTCGACAAGCTGACCTATGCCGGCAACCTGGCAAACCTCAGGGACATCGAAGACAGGCCGAACTACAAGTTCGTCAGGATGGACATCTGCGACTTCGAGGGAGTGATGAAGCTCATTCAGGACGAACATGTCGACGGCATCATCCATCTGGCCGCGGAGAGCCACGTGGACCGCTCTATCAAGGATCCGTTCACCTTCGCCAGGACCAACGTGATGGGCACGCTGACCCTGCTCCAGGCCGCGAAGCTTTATTGGGAAGCACTCCCCGAAAAGTATGAGGGCAAGCGTTTCTACCACATCTCCACCGACGAAGTGTACGGAGCGCTGCAGTTCGACGGCACGCTCTTCACCGAAGAGACCAAATACCAGCCCCACAGCCCATACAGCGCAGCCAAGGCCTCCAGCGACCACTTCGTCCGCGCATACCACGACACCTACGGCATGCCCACGATCGTGACCAACTGCTCGAACAACTACGGCCCGTACCAGTTCCCGGAAAAGCTCATACCGCTCTTCATCAACAACATCCGCCACGGCAAGCCGCTGCCTGTCTACGGAAAGGGAGAAAACGTGCGCGACTGGCTGTTCGTCGAGGACCATGCCCGGGCCATCGACATCATCTTCCACAAGGGCAGGATAGCCGAGACCTACAACATCGGCGGCTTCAACGAGTGGAAGAACATCGACCTTATCAAAGTGCTGATCAAGACAGTCGACCGCCTCCTGGGCCGTCCGGAAGGAGCCGACGACCACCTTATCACCTACGTCACCGACCGTGCGGGCCACGACCTTCGCTATGCCATCGACTCGACGAAACTCAAGAACGAACTTGGCTGGGAGCCGAGCCTGCAGTTCGAGGAGGGGATTGAAAAGACGGTGAAATGGTATCTGGAAAACCAGGCCTGGATGGACAACGTCACCAGCGGTGACTATCAGAAGTACTACGAAGACATGTACAGGAACCGATAGGGATGCCGGGTCAGGCCCGGCATGACGGTCATGCTTTCCAAGAATGAGATAAAGGGAATAAAGGCTCTGGGACAGAAGAAGTTCCGGGATGAGAGGGGCGTATTCGTAGTGGAGGGGGAGAAGCTTGTCGAAGAGGCTCTCCGTTCAGGATGGAAGGTGGAGGCTGTCTATCGGATTGAAGACATAGGCGAGGAGGTGATGGCCCGCATCAGCGGCCTGACACATCCTTCGCCGGCCCTGGCCATCGTACGCCAGCCCGCTCCTGAGTCGTTCGCGATGTCCCCCGACGAACTCGTCCTGGCCCTCGACGGCGTCCGTGACCCCGGCAACCTGGGCACGATCGTCCGTATAGCCGACTGGTTCGGAATCAAGAAGATACTCGCCTCTGAAGATACTGTAGAGCTTTTCAATCCGAAAGTAGTCCAGGCGACCATGGGGGCGATATTCAGGGTCAAGGTGCATTATGTGGATCTCGCCGAATGCCTGCGATGCCGGGGTCTCATCCCGATCTATGGAACGTTCCTGGAGGGAGATGATATCTACAGGGCCCCGCTGACCAGAGGCGGCATACTCGTCATGGGCTCCGAAGCCCACGGCGTTTCGCCCGAAGTCGCCACGACCGTTACCCAAAAACTCTTCATCCCGCCATTCCCTCCCGGCGCCCAGACCAGCGAATCCCTCAACGTCGCCGTCGCCACCGCCATCGCCGTCTCCGAATTCCGAAGGCGATAATTTTGTATCTTTGTACGATATGCGGAAAATCGGCGTTATTATCGGGTTTGTGATCCTGCTGCTGGCGGCGGGATGCTCTACGACCAAGACTTTGGCCGAGGACGAGCATCGCCTTGTCGAAAACCGCATCGTGGTGATGAACGCCCCCACGTATACCGCCTCTTCGCTGAACCCCTATATCAAGCAGAAGTCCAACTATTACGTCTTCGGCAAATGGCATCCCCTGCTGTATGTCTATAACTGGCAGAACGGCAAGGACGGCGGATGGGACCGTTTCTGCCGGAAGCTCGGCCAGGCCCCCGTCGTATTCGATTCCACGATGGTCGAGAGCTCCGTGAAAAGCATCCTCAGCCACCTCCAGTACGAGGGCTGGTATAACTCCTCGGTGACTCCGATAGTCACCTATAGCCCCAAAAAGCTCGCCAAGGTCGAATACGACGTGAACCTAGGCAAACGCTTCCCCCTGCGCGAAATCGAGTATAAGGTCCGCGATACGGCCCTGGCCAAGCTGCTCGCTGCCGACTCGACGAATTTCGCCCTGCGGCCCGGCGAGCCCCTCTCTGAAGAATCCCTGGACAGCGAGAGTGAACGCATAGCCAAGTACTTCAGGGACAACGGTTACTGGGGCTTCTCCAAGAACTATTTCTTCTTCTACGCCGATACTACGGCAACCCCCGATACGGCCGACCTGATGGTAGCCATCGAAGACTATACCCGCAACGAGAGTCCCGACGCCGCAAGGCCTCACCAGAAATACACCATCGGTACGGTCAGGCTCGTGCCGCAGCCCGGCATGCGCGTCCGTCAGAGCTTCCTGCAGAATCTCAATCAGCTCAAGCCAGGCGACCTCTACAGCGAATCGCGCATCAACCGCACATACGAACGCTTTTCCAGCATACCGTTCTTCAACAGCGTCAACCTGATGCTTCGTCAGTCACAGGTCGATTCCACGGCAGTGGACTGCACGATCCTGCTTCAGCAGGCCAGGCTCCAGTCGCTCAAAGTGAACCTTGAAGGCTCGTTCAGCTCCAACGGCCTGTTCGGAGTGAGTCCCTCGCTGTCCTATGGACACAAGAACCTGTTCGGCGGAGGAGAAGTGCTGTCGCTGGGATTCCGCGGCAACTTTCAGACCATGTTCCGCGAGAAGGTACACGCCACGGAGCTCACCGCGACAACGGGCCTGAACATCCCCTGGTATCCCTCGTTCATCAGCCGCATGGACGCCATCAACCTGCCGCAGATGGACATGAACATATCTTACAGCTATCAGAACCGCCCGGAGTACACCCGCAACATAGTCAAGGGTACCTACGGCTTCAGCTGGAACGTCGCCAAACGCTTCTACTACCAGGTCTATCCCATGCAACTGGGAGCCGTCAGCGCTACCAGGATAGACGAGGATTTCTATAAGAAGATAAAAGACCCTTACCTCAAGAACGCTTTCCGCAGCTATCTCGACCTGGGTGGCGGCGGCATGTTCTACTACACGAGCCATCCCACGACCAACCCCAAGGTGACCTATTTCTACGCCAGGCTGCAGTACGACATATCGGGCAACCTGCTGAGTCTGCTGAACAATACCGGCATCTACCGCGAAGGTCCCGGAGGGGAGAAGCTCATCGCTGGCCTGCCTTATGCCCAGTATGTGCGTGCAGAGGCCCAGGCAGTGCAGACCATCCGCTTCGGAGAGCAGGACCAGTACGCCCTTGCCCTTCGGGCACTGGCAGGAGCGGGCTACGCGTACGGCAACTCCTATTCCCTGCCGTACGAGAAACTGTTCTACGCCGGAGGCGCCAACAGCATGCGCGGCTGGAGGTCCCGTGCCGTCGGACCCGGCATGGCGGCACGCGACACGAGCTTCTCGATAGCCAACCAGTCGGGCGACATGCATCTCGAAGCCAATGTGGAGTTCCGCTTCCCCATGTTCTGGAAGCTTGAAGGCGCGATCTTCGCCGATGCCGGCAACGTGTGGAACATCGGGGCCGACGACATCGACGGCCAGTCACGCGATCCGCTCAGCATCTTCACATTCAAGAACATGCTGCGCAGCACGGCGCTCGACGTAGGCCTGGGTGCGAGGCTCGACTTCGGCCTTGTGTTGATAAGATTCGACCTGGGATTGAAGGTCTTCGATCCCTACCTGCAGGAGTGGATGGGCATCAACGACTGGTTCGCAGGCAACTACGCCTTCCACTTCGGCATAGGTTATCCTTTCTAGTTGACCAGGAACAGGAAGGCCGTCAGCTGGGCGGCGTCCCTGGCCAGAGTGCCCTCTTCGACAGAGTATCGGTACGCGGGGGCGCGAAGGTCCCATGCAGGCGGGAAAACGCCCTGCTTCACCTCGCAGGGCCCCAAGGGAGCGATATAGGGAGGTATCACCTTCACCATCTTCTCCACGAACATGGGCTGCTCTTCGAGGACGAAGGTGCGCTTCGGGTAGAGACCCATGGAGTTCACGTCGGTCGCGAAGGAAATCAGCTCGTTCTCTCCCGAGAACTCACTGCTGACCAGGGCTAGGCCGGTGCGGTCCTCATCGTCCTTTCCCTGTCCGTAAAAGAGTACCCTGATGTTATTCTTGTGCTGGATGCCGATCTTTTTGAAAGCGCGCATGGCTTCGAGCACCGCTGCGCAGGCCACGGGGTCGTCGACAGGGGCGCTGACTATCGAGATGTCGCCGTCCTTTCCATGGTTCTTTCCGCGCAGTTCACCGACCACGGAAGCGTAACCGTCTTCGCCTACCGACCAGATATCCTTGGCTTTCAGGTCTTTGGAAAGCTTTAGGGTAAGAAAGTCCAGCCTGCGGTCGGCATCGATCTTCGCCAGGGCGTCGGCGTAGGTCATGGGCTGTTCCTTGAAATAGGTGTCAATCTGTGAAATCCTTTCTTCGGGGGTGATCTGTTTGGTGCATGCGGCCAGGGTGGTGACGGCCAGCACGGTCAGGAGAATTCTTTTCATCTATGCGTTTCTTTTTCCAAAAATGAACGTTCCGATTCTTACAAGAGTCGTGCCTTCCTCGACGGCGATGCGCCAGTCGTCCGACATTCCCATAGAAATGATGTCGCATCCGGGGATGCGGGCGGCCATGCGCCCGGAGAGAGCCTTCAGGTTGCGGAATTCCTGCCGCACCTGTTCCATGTCGTCGGTGAACGTGGCCATGCCCATGACTCCGCGCAGGCGGACTCCCGGCCATTCGCCCATGCGTGCGGCGACTGCCTCGGCCTCTTCGCAGGAGAAGCCATGCTTGCTGCTTTCAGCGGCGATGTGAACCTCCAGCAGTATGTCGCACACGCGGCCCAGCGAGCGGGCGCAGCGGTCGATTTCGGCGAGCAGGCGCTCCGAGTCCACGGAATGGATCAGGGTGGCGTAGGGGACCACCATCTTGACCTTGTTGGTCTGCAGGTGTCCGATGAAGTGCCAGGCTATGTCGTCGGGCAGGACTCCGGCCTTGGCTGCCAGTTCCTGAGGGCGGTTCTCCCCGAAAGCTCGCTGCCCGGCGGAATAGGCCTCCATGATGGCCTCCACGGGCTTGAATTTTGAAACTGCCACCAACTGGACGGTCGATGGCAGTTCATTTTTCAGTTGACGTATGCTTTCGGCGATACCCATTTACTTCTTGTATTGCTGACGCATCTGCTGCTGCTGGGCCTTGTAGGCCGCGTCGAGCCGCTGCTGGAACTTCGACTTCCTGGGCGGCTCCTTGGAGTTGGCCTTCTTCTGCAACTGCTCGTAGATCTTGTCCTCGTCGACGAACCATTTGCGTATGGCCCAGTTCTGGCCGATGGTGATGATGTTGGAGAGCAGGTAGTAGTAGCTCAGACCGGCCGAGAGGTTGTTGCAGATGAAGACCATCATGATGGGCATCAGCCACACCTGCATGAATTCCATGCCCGGCATCTGCTGAGTGGAAGCCTGCTGCGACATGGTCATCTTGGAATAGCCCCACATCGAAACGCCCATCAGCAGGGCGAAGAGCGACACGTGGTCGCCGTAGAGCGGAATCTTGAAGCCCAGGTCCAGGATCGAGTCGTAGGCGCTCAGATCATGGCACCAGAGGAAACCCTGCTGGCGCAGCTCGATGGAGGCCGGGAAGAAGCGGAACATGGCCCACAGGATGGGGAACTGGAGCAGGATGGGGAGGCATCCGCCCCACATGCTCACTCCGGCCCGCTTGTAGAGGTCCATGGTGGCCTGCTGCTTCTTCATCGCGTCTTCCTGCTTGGGATACTTCTCGTTGATCTTGTCGATCTCTGGCTTGAGCACCCGCATCTTCGCGGAGGACATGTAGGATTTCCATGTCAGCGGCGAGATGACGAGCTTGATCATGATCGTAAGGAGCAGGATGATCAGGCCGTAGCTGCTGATGAACCGGCTCAGCCAGTTGAAGGTCGGGATGATGATGAAGCGGCTGATGGTGCCGATGATGCGTCCTCCCAGGGGAATGATCTTTTCGAAGCTCTCACCGTAGCTCCTCAGGGTGTAGAAGTGGTTGGGGCCGAAATAGAAGCTGAAGGGGACGGTGAAGTCGGAGCTGCCGGTTTCGAGGGCGACGGCCATGTCGGCGCCGGACTGCATGAGGGTGCGGTCAGAATCGCCTTCAGGATAGAACCTGTTGACCAGCCTGCCTGCGGGGAAGCCGTTCTCAGCCACGAGTATGGATGAGAAGAACTGCTGCTGGAAGCCTACCCAGCGAAGGGTGGAGTTGAAGCTTTCCTCCGCGGAGTCACGACGCTTGCCGAGGGTCTTCACCTCGTTGTTCGTCATGTATTTGTAGGCTACGCCGGAGTAGTTGCGCTCGTTCTGGTAGCCTTTCTCGAGCCGGGGCACGTCGAGCAACCACTTCAGGTTGAGCTGGTTGGTGCGGCGGTCAAGCACCTGGTCCATCCCCACGAAGCGGAGCTGGTAGCCGAGCATGTAACTGCCTTCCGCGAGGGAATACACGGCGTCGATCCAGGCATTCTCCTCGAAGCGGAGGCGCAGGGTGAGGCTGCTGTCGGTGCTGGCTACGGGCGTGAAGTTGAGGTCGCTGGTGTTGAGCCACTGGTCGGTGTTCATCTCCAGGTTGAAGAGGCTCTTGCCGGGCCTGACCAGGAAGAGGTCGAGACTGTCGAAGGTGTAGTAGTCCTTGATCAGGACCTCGTAGGGCTGGGCGCCCCTGGAGCTTATCCTGATGCGGACCCTGTCGTTTTCAAGGGTATACCAGCTGGTTTCTGCGCGGCTGGCTTCCTGCAGGAGTTCGTGGCGGTATTCCTCGGGGGTGATACCGGTCTCTTCCGGCATTTCCTGGGCTGCGGCTTCAGCCTGTGCCGCGGCGGCTGTTTCCAGCTCACCGCTCTGGATGGCGGCGGCGGTGGCGATCGAGTCGCGCACCATCGCCTCTTTCTGCCGTTTTTCTACTTGCTTGGTGTTGTACCAGCTGAACGCCAGCATTATGATGCCTATCAAGGCAAAGCCGACGATACTGCTTCTTTTGTCGTTCATGCCTTACGCTTCTTACTCCTACTCCTGCTCGTGCTGACGGTCGAATTCCTTGATCTCCTCCTCATAGCGGGCGAGTTCCTCGCGAGCGATGTCGATTTTCTTGTTGAGCTCTTCCAGCAGGGCCTGAGCGTTCTTCGACTGCGAGAAGAAGCCCATGTTGTTCTCCCAGGTGGCGATCTCCTGCTCCTTCTTCATGAATTTCTGGACCAGCCGGTCGCGTTCGCTGCGGACTGAGCGCTCGGCCTTTCCGGCATAGCGTCCGGAGCTCTCGCGGAATTCGGCGAATTTCTCGTTTATGGCGCGGCGGTAGGATTCCTGCACTTTGGCCTTCTCCTTGAAGGGCACGAAACCGATCGCGTTCCAGCGGTCCTGGAATTCGCGGAGGGCTCCGCGGGGGTCGTCGCTGGCTTCAGCGTCGAACTGGCGGATCTCCTCTATGAGGGCCAGCTTCTTCTCGAGATTCTCGGCCTGCTCTGCGTTCTGGCTGCCGCTGTGCTTGTCGCGGTTGGTGAAGAATTCGTCGCAGGCGGCGCGGAAGCGCTTCCAGATCTGGTCGGATTTCTTACGGGAGACGGGGCCGATCTCCTTCCACTGCCTCTGGAGCTCGATGAACTCGTCGGAGGTCTTCTTCCAGTCGGTGCTGTCCTTAAGGGCTTCGGCTTTCTCGCAGAGCTCGACCTTGCGGGCGAGGTTGTCCTGCATCTGGCTCTTGAAGCCGCTGTAGAAGGCACGCTTGCGGGTGAAGAACTCGTCGCAGGCGGCGCGGAAGCGGTCGTAGACCTTCTGGTTGTCCTTCTTGGAGGCGAAACCTATCTTCTTCCATTCCTGCTGGATCTGCTCGATCTCCTTGGTCTTGTTGTTCCAGGTGGTGGAGTCGTTGATCTCGGAGGCGGCGATCTGTTCCACTCTCTCGCAGAGGGCGGTCTTGGCCTCAAGATTCTCTTTCTGGCTGCCCTTCTGGCTCTCGAAGTAGGCCTGGTGCTTCTTGTTGATGACTGCGGTGGCGGCGCGGAAACGCTCCCAGATCGACTCGCGGTGCTCCTTGCTCACGGGGCCGAGCTCCTTCCACTGCTCATGCAGCTTCTGGAGGGTGCGGAATGCTCCCACCACGTCTTCCTCGTCGGAAAGGGCTTCGGCCCTCTCGCAGAGCTTCTCCTTGGCCTCGAGGTTCTTCTTGAAGTCGAGGTCGCGGAACTCGCGGTTGATCTTCACGTAGTCGTAGAACATCTCCACGTAGTGCTGGTAGGTGTCGTAGAGGTCCTTGACCCTGGCCTGCGGCACGGGGCCGATGGCCCTCCAGCGGTTCTGGATCTCACGGAACTTGGGGAAGGTCTGCCCGAGGTCCTCGCTGGCTTCGACCAGGGCCTTGAGGTCCTCGATCACTGCAAGCTTGGCCACGTAGTTCTCTTCCTTGTTCTTTTCGAGTTCCTGCGTGTAGGCGGCGCGGCGCACGCGGTATTGGCTGTAAAGATCCTTGAAGCCCCGTTCGATCTCGGCGAAGGGATTGACGGACACGGGCTCCTCGGCGGCAGGGGCCTCTTTGGCTTCTGCCGCTTCTTCGGCGGCGGGAGCCGATTCGGCAGCGGGCGCGGGCTGCTCGATGCCTGAGGCGATCTTTTCCTTGCGCAGGTTCTTGTAGAATGCCGCCTTCAGGGCTTCCGCATTCTTGTAGAGCTGCTGCATGTTATCGCCGTCAAGCAATTCCTTGAACGTATCGACGATCTCCTTGAGGCCCTTGTTCGAAAAATCAACCTTGCCTTCGGACTTGGGCTCCTCGGACTTGGGTTCTTCAGACTTGGGCTCCTCGGCCGGAGCTTCCTCGGTTGCGGGAGCTTCGGTGACGGGCTCTACGGTCGCAGGCTTTTCAGCTGCAGGCTCTTCTGCTGCGGGTTCAGGCTGGGTCTCAGGTTCGGTCTGGGCGGTTTCCACTGCCTCAACCTTCGTTTCCACAGGCTGTTCGTCTGCAGGGACAACCGGGGTAATATCTTCACTCATGACTTTTCTTTTTAATATGTTGTAGCTTGCAAATATACGTATTTTTTACAAATAATAATTAAATTTGCCATCGCCTATGAGAATCGATATCCTGACCGTCGTGCCTGAGCTGCTTGAGAGTCCGCTCGGCCATTCCATCGTCAAGCGGGCCTGCGACAAGGGGCTCGTCGAAATCCATGTCCACAACATCCGTGAATGCGGTCTGGGCCGCTGGCGCCAGGTGGATGACTACAGTTTCGGCGGCGACGCCGGCATGGTGATGATGATAGAGCCGGTCTACAGGATGATGGAGCGCCTGAAAGCCGAGCGCGACTACGACGAGATCATCTTCACGGCCCCCGACGGGGAGCAATTCACGCAGGCCGTGGCCAACGAACTGTCGACAATGCGGAACATCATGATTCTCTGCGGCCACTACAAGGGAGTCGACCACCGCATCCGCGAGCATCTCATCACCCGCGAGATCACGGTGGGGGACTACGTCCTCAGCGGCGGCGAGATCCCGGCCGCCATAATTACCGATGCGGTGGTGAGGCTGCTCCCCGGCGCCCTCGGCGACGAGACCAGCGCCCTCTCGGATTCCTTCCAGGACGGCCTCCTTGCTCCGCCCGTCTACACCCGCCCGGCCGAGTTCAACGGCTGGAAAGTCCCCGAGGTCCTGCTCTGCGGCGACCCGAAGAAGATCGCCGCATGGCAGGACGAGCAGTCACTCGAGCGCACCAGGCTTTTGCGCCCGGAGCTGCTGAAATGAACCTCAGCGCAGGATCTTGATGCGGTCGGCGGATTTGCCGTAGAGGGAGGAGGGGACGGTTCCGCCAAGTTGTTCCTCGAGATATTTTTCCAGAATCCCGGCGTCTTCGATGCTCTGATTTGTGCCGACGTTCTTGAGAAGGGAGTAGCCGTCGCCTGATTCGCGCAGAAGATAGTCGGTGCTGCCCACTGTATAGCTGCGCTCAGGGTCGAGTGGCTCGTATTTGCCGGTAGACTTGTCGAGCACCTTCACTTCGCGTATGCGCCGCGGCTCCGGGTCTATGCGCACGAAAGACTTGTTCTCGTCGAAGACCACCGGACTGTCGACCGAAGGGTCGAAGCTGTAGGTAAGGCCCGAGACCTGCAGGAAGCCCCCGAAATTGGCCGGCCAGGAGCTTACGCCCATTTCCAGCACGTCGAGGATCAGGCTGCCCTTGAGTTCGGCGATGCAACCGACGCTGCCGAAGGGGTGTACGCTGAAGAGGTCACCCCAGGTCACTTCTCCCTCCTTGATGTCGTTGCGGATCGAGCCGCCGCCCAGCATGGCGATCTCGGTGCCCAGAACGGCGCGGAACGCGTCGGCGCAGAAGTCGCCGATCGCCTGCTCCGCATTGCGTACGAGCCATTCTCCCTTGTCGTCCACGGCGTGCATGGTCACTTCCGAAGAGCCGACCTTGCGCTCGCTGCGCTTTGCATATTCGCTCTTGACGCTGTCGATCACCGCCTTTACCCTGGCGTCTTCCCTTACGTCCTTTGTCGGGATGAGTTCGGTGGAGATGCTGCCGTCGGCTCCTATCGTCATGACTCCCAGATTTTCAAAGTGCGATCCGGTCTGTGTGTAATGGACCGGCTTGCCCGCGCGGTCATAGACCTTCTCCGAAGGGACGGTCGTGTGCGTGTGTCCGTCGATCACGGCGTCTATGCCTTCAGTCCGGCATATCATCTCCGTGGCGTTGATGGGGTCGCGTCCGTCAGGGCCGTAGCCCAGGTGGACTACCGCTATCACCATGTCCGCGCCCTGGTTGCGGGCGTCGTCGACATGGTTCTGGATTGTGTCGTAGAAGGTGTCGGTGCAAAGGGAGTAGACGTAGTTGCCCTCCTCGTCCTGGAAGTAGGTGGGGGTGGAGGAGTTGAAGCTGTAGGGTGTGGCCACGCCCAGAAAGGCAATCTTGCGGCCGCCCAGCTCCAGGATGGCATAGGGAGCGTACATGCGCTTCCCGGCCCTAAGGTCGATGAGGTTGCAGCATACGGTCGTGGCCGAAAGGGCGTCCATGAGTTCCTGCATCCGGGGGACGGAGTAGTCGAACTCATGGTTGCCGAGGGTCACTGCGTCGTAGCCCGTCGCGTTCATTATGTCGACTATCCACTGTCCCTTTGATGCTGCCCCGAGGCTGCCTCCCTGCAGGTAATCGCCCGCCGAAACCAGGGCTACGGGCCCATGGGAGGCCTTTTCGGCCTTGAGCGCGGCCATATGCGCGTAGCCATCCACGCTGCAGTGGACGTCGTTGTCGTAGAGGACTGTGATATCTTCGGCGCTGACAGCTGCAGGCTGAGAGGCGGGAGCGTGCCTGTAAGAACAAGCAATGGCCGCAAAGGCGGCCATTGCAAGAACGAATAGTTTTTTCAAGGCTTAGGTTTATTTGTCTGCGGTATACACGAGCATGTCGAGGAGCTTGTTGGAATAGCCCCACTCGTTGTCGTACCAGGAGATGACCTTGACAAAGGTGTCGGTGAGATACACACCGGCGTTGGCATCGAAGATGGAGGTGCGGGCGTCGCCGAGGAAATCGCTCGAGACGACAGCGTCTTCGGTGTAGCCGAGAATGCCCTTGAGTTCGCCTTCAGCGGCTTCCTTCATGGCCTTGCAGATATCCTCCTTGGTGGCGGGCTTCGCGAGGTTGACGGTCAGGTCGACCACGGAGACGTCGAGGGTAGGGACGCGCATCGAGATACCGGTGAGCTTGCCGTTGAGTTCGGGGATCACCTTGCCGACAGCCTTGGCGGCACCCGTCGAGGACGGGATGATGTTGCCGGAAGCGGCACGGCCGCCGCGCCAGTCCTTGGCGGAAGGGCCGTCTACGGTCTTCTGGGTGGCGGTGGTGGAGTGGACGGTCGTCATCAGGCCGGTCACCACGCCGAACTTGTCGTGGAGCACCTTCGTCAGGGGCGCCAGGCAGTTGGTGGTGCAGGAGGCGTTGGAGATGATGGGCTGTCCTGCATAGGTTTTGTGGTTCACTCCGTAGACGAACATGGGGGTGTCGTCCTTGGAGGGGGCGCTCATGATGACTTTCTTGGCACCTGCGACGATGTGGGCCTCGGCCTTCTCCTTGGTGAGGAACAGACCGGTCGACTCGACGACGTATTCTGCTCCGACCTCGTTCCACTTGAGGTTTGCGGGATCTTTCTCGGCGGTCACGCGGATCACGTTGCCGTTGACGACGAGGTTGCCGTCCTTGACTTCTATGCTACCGGTGAACTGACCGTGCATGGTGTCATACTTGAGCATGTATGCCATGTAATCCACGCTGATAAGGTCGTTGATGCCGACTACCACGATGTCGTCACGCTGCTGGGCAGCCCTGAAAACCAAACGGCCGATACGTCCGAAGCCGTTGATACCTACTTTAATTTTTTTCATGTTGATATTAGGTGTTGAATACTGTGCCGGTTAATCCGTGCAAAGATACTACATTTTTTTTGTTAACTTTGTCGTTTCAAAGGAAAAAAATGGAAAAAACCCGCGAAATACTTGTAATAAACGACGACGGGTTCCGCGCCAAGGGCATTCAGGCGCTGGCAGAGATGATGAGGGAATACGGCAACGTGACAGTGGTCGCACCCTACGAGCCGCAGTCGGGCCGCTCCTCATCGCTCACCCTCGACAAGCCGCTGATGATAGAGCAGCCCAGAAAGGAGCCTGCCGACCGGCAACGAGGAAGCATCCGCGTCTATACGCTGACCGCCACTCCGACCGACTGCGCCAAGATGGGAGTCAACATATACTTGGATGAGGGCCGGCTGCCCGACCTGCTCGTGTCGGGCATCAACCACGGCTCCAATACCTCCGCCGCCGCTCTCTACAGCGGGACGCTGGGTGCGACCATTGAGGGTGCTCTCTACGACATCCCCTCGGTCGGCCTGTCGCTAGACACCCATGACGACGACCCCGACTTCACCGGAGTGCTCCATTACGGAAGGATAGTCCTTGAGAAAGTGATGGAGGATGGCATGCGCAAGGGTATCTACCTCAATGTCAACGTGCCCAACATTCCGGTCGAGCAGATCCGCGGGATACGCATGGCCCGCCAGGGCCGTGGCCGCTGGGTGAAGGAGTTCGACCACAGGACCACCCTTCGCGGCCGTCACTATTTCTGGATGGTGGGCGAATTCGAAGACCAGGAGGCCGTAGGCGCCCCCGACGCCGACCATCATCTCGTCGGTTCCGGCTACGTGTCGGTGGTTCCCCACAGGATCGACACTACCGACTACGAAGAGCTGGAACGCCTGAGTGAACTTTGGAAATTCGAATAGATCCAACGGCATGCGATACTACCTCATAAGCGGTGAAGCCTCGGGCGACCGTCTCTGCGACGACCTGATACAGTCCCTTCGCAGGTGCGACGGGGCCTGCGAGTTCCGTCGCTGGCGTCCGGAGCGCTCCGTGATGGGGGTCTGGGAGGTGGCGGCGCAGCTTCCGCGCCTGGTGCGTGAGCTCCGCGCCTGCCGGAATGACATCGCCCGATGGAAGCCTGACGCCGTGGTGCTGGTCGACTATCCGGCGTTCAATCTGCGCATCGCCCGCTTCGCGCACAGCCGCGGCTTCAAGGTGTACTGGTACGTGGCCCCGAAGGCCTGGGCGCACGGCGAAGGTCGCGTGGATGCGCTCCGGCGTGATGTCGACAGGGTCTATTGCATCTTCCCCTTCGAGCCTGAGTGGTTCCGCTCCCGCGGGCTCGAAGTGCGCTATTTCGGCAACCCTCTCGCCGACATCCTCGCCAGCGAGGAAACCCGTCCCCTGGAAGGGGGCCGGATGATAGTTCTCCTTCCCGGCAGCCGCAGGGCCGAACTGTCGTTCCTGATGCCGCGCTTCGCAGAGATGGAGCGGCTCATGGACGCCTCTGGCAGGCTCCGTGACCTGCGCCTGGTCGTCGCCGGTGCTCCCGGCCTGGACATGGAGGACTACCGACGCCATATCCCTGCGGGTTCGCGGATGGAAGTGGTGTTCGGCCGCACCGCCGACCTGCTTCGCCAGGCGGAGGCGGCCGTCGTCTGTTCCGGGACCGCTTCGCTCGAGGCGGCGTTGTCAGGAGTGCCGCAACTGGTATGCTACGGCTTCAGCCCTCTGACATGGAAAGTTGCCCGGAAAGTGGTCAAGGTCCCCTATGCGAGCCTGGTGAACCTTATCCTGGGCCGGGAAGCCGTGCCCGAACTGATGCAGGACGCCGCATCGCCGGAAGGCATGCTCGACGTCCTGGAACGAATTTTGACCTATGAAACATTGAGGTCGCGCATGCAGGCCGATTACGCCGGAATGCGCGCTGCCCTTGGCGGCCCCGGAGCTTCCATGCGGGTGGCCGAAGATATTTACAAGGACCTCGAAAGCCTAACTGCCTGATGAAGACATTCTCATTCAACAAACTGGGTATCAAGCGAAAGGTGCTGCTGGGCTGTATCGTGCTGGCAGCCGTCCTGTTTTTCTCGAGCCTGATTTCGATCTTCGAATTCACCCGGATGAACCGCTACGTGTCGGGCGTGATCGCCGACAACATCCGCAGCATCAACGCCGCCCGTGAGCTGCTTTCGGTTTCGGAGCAGTACAACGTGGCGCTGATGAACGGGCTGGTGCTCGAAGGGACCGACCGTCCCGAAGACCTTGAAGCCGTCCGGCAGGAAGAGCTCCTCGCCGCGTTCGAAAACCTGAACCAGCGCTTCGAGATACCTGAGGAGCAGGCCGCAGCCGATTCGGTGCTCTATGCCTATGCGGCCTACATGCAGGTGGTCGCGGAGGCGGGCGACATGTGGCAGTACGGCTACGCCGAGCGGCAGCACTGGTTCTTCCAGCGCCTTCAGCCGGTCTACCACATGTTCCGCGGCTACATGATGCAACTCACGTCCATCTGCCAGGACGCGCTGATCAACAGTTCTCAGGACGTCCAGGAAGGCACCTACCGCAGCCAGATGCCCGGCCTGGTGTCGGTGATAGTGGGCATGGTCCTGGTCCTGCTGTTCAACTACTATCTGAACTACTACCTGATCGATCCTGTCCTGCGCATGAACCGCGGTCTCAAGGCTTACCGGCAGAACGGCCGCAGCTATGGCGTGAAGATAGAGGGAGGCGATGAGCTCGAGGAACTCAACGAGTCGGTGAACGACATCATCGAAAGGAACCAGGCATACAAGAAAGAGTTCGAGAGATGAACTGGTCGGTCATATCTCGCAACGTGGGAATCGCGCTTATCTGCTGCGCGGTGTTCATGCTGATCTCGGCGGTCGTTGCGGCGGCGGACGGTTTCGACGCTTCGTTCTCCCCGCTGCTGCTCAGCGGCATCCTCACCCTCATGGTCGGCATATTCCCGCTCGTTTTCGTGAGAAGGCACCACGACATCAGCATGAAGGAAGGCCTGGCCATCCTGCTCCTGGCGTGGAACCTCTGCTGCATCTTCTCGATGCTCCCTTATGTGCTCTGGGGAGGCGAGTTCTCGCTGGCCGACGCATGGTTCGAAAGCTCTTCCGGCATCACGACCACAGGCGCCACCATCCTCGACGACATCGAAGCCCTTCCCCGTGGTCTGCTGTTCTGGAGGTCGGCGACCCATTATATCGGCGGCCTGGGAGTCGTGGTCTTCATCATGATGATCCTGCCTTCCTTCGGCACCGTGCGCTTCAAGATGAGCAAGATGGACATGGAAGACATCTCGCGCAGCAACTATCAGTACAAGTCGAACAAGTTCATCCGCGTGGTGGTGACGGTCTATGTCGGCATAACCATCTGCTCGCTCACGGCCCTGCTCCTGGCGGGCATGCCTTTCTTCGATGCCATCAACCATGCCCTCAGCGTCTCCGCAACCGGTGGTTTCAGCACCAGGAATGCCTCGATCGCGGCCTATGATTCGCCTGTGATCGAGGCCATACTGATTTTCTTCATGATCGTGGCCAGCCTTCATTTCGGCTTGATCTACGCATCGTTCGCCAGCCGTTCGTTCAAGATTTTCCATAATCCCGTCACCAAGTTCTATCTGGCCACCATCCTTGTCCTCGGAATCCTGGTATCGGCCGACCTGGTCTACAGCGGCGTCATCCCCAATGTCGGGGAGGCGCTGCGCCATGGCTTCTTCTCGGTCGTATCCATGATATCGACCACCGGATTCGGCTCCACCGATACCAACGTCTGGCCCACGTTCTCCATAATCCTGCTCCTGTATGCCGCCATCCAGTGCGGCTGCAGCGGTTCCACGACTTCAGGCCTGCGCTCCGACCGCGTCTACCTTACCCTCAAGGCGGCCCGGGCCCAGATCATCAAGATCGCATGGCCCAACGCAGTGGTGCCGGTGAAGTCGGGCGGACAGGTGGTCGACCGCGAACTGGTCTCAAGCGTCTCGCTCTATGTGCTCCTCTATCTGATCATCACGCTGGTGATGGCGGTGGTGTATTCGGCGTTCGGATATGACCTGCTTACCTCGGTGAGCATGTCGGTGTCGATGATGAGCAACATCGGTCCCGGCTTCGGCACCGTCGGCAGTGCGATGAGCAGTTTCTCCGCGGCTCCGGAGATCGCCAAGATAATGATGGGCTTCCAGATGATCATAGGCCGTCTCGGCATCTACTCCATACTGCTTGTGTTCGTACTCTACCGTAAGCGTGCGTGATGGTGGTTGCCGACTATTTCGCCGAGCGTCTGCGGCACCATCTGGGCTATCAGCCGACTCCTTGCCAGGAGCGGCTTTTCGATACCTTCTCCGCTTTCGCGATGCAGTATGAGACCTGCGACCTGCTGCTGGTGAGCGGATATGCGGGTACCGGCAAGACCTCGGCCGTCGCCGCTTTCGTAAAGACCCTCAAGGAACTGAAGTACCGTTACGTGCTCCTTGCCCCGACCGGCCGCGCCGCCAAGGTGCTGTCGGGCTTCACGGGCGAGAAGGCCTATACCATCCACAAGCACATCTACCGCCAGAAGAGCATGCGCGACGGGGTGGGGGAGTTCCAGCTCAACTTCAACAAGGCGAAGGACACCTTCTTCATAGTCGACGAGGCTTCGCTGATCACGATAGACGCCGCTTCTTCAGGAAGCAGCAGTTTCGGTTCGGGCGACCTGCTCGACGACCTGGTGAGCTTCGTCAGGAGCGGAGTGGACGACAAGCTGATAATCATAGGAGACCGCGGGCAGTTGCCCCCCGTGGGCCTCGACCACAGCCCGGCGCTCGACGAAGGCTACCTGGGCCGCTACGGAACCCTGATGACCGCAAGGCTCGACACAGTCGTCCGCCAGGCCGAAGGCTCCGGCATCCTGACCGACGCCACGCTGGTCCGGCGGCTGATCGAGGCAGGGCGGGCGGAAGCTCCGAAGCTCCGTGTCGCCGGTTTCGACGACGTGGAGCGCATCGACGGCGGCGAGCTCGTGGAGAAACTCGGCGACGCGGTGGGCCGCTACGGCCTCGACGACATAGTCGTCCTCTGCCGTTCCAACAAGCGGGCCAACATCTACAACGCCGGCATCCGCAGCTCCGTGCTCTATAGGGAGGAACGCCTTTCGAGGGGCGACAAGCTGATGGTCGTCAAGAACTGCTACCAGTTCCTCGAAGACGTGCCGGAGATGGATTTCATCGCCAACGGCGACGTCGCCTCGCTTGTCCGGCTGTCGAACCACGAGGAGCGCTACGGCCTGCATTTCGCCGACGCGACTCTCGCCTTCCCCGACTACGGCGAAGTCGAGATACGCGCAAAGATAGTGCTCGACACCCTCGAATCCGAACAGCCCTCTCTGCCCGCAGAGATGCAGAGGGCCCTGTATGAAGGTGTCAGCGCCGATTATGCCGACGAGCGCAACGCCCGCAAACGCTTCCAGAAGGTACGCGAGGATCCTTATTTCAACGCCCTGCAGGTAAAGTACGCCACGGCCATCACGGGCCACAAGTCGCAGGGCGGACAGTGGCGCTGCGTCTTCATCGACAACCCTTTCTGGAAGGAACTCACCATCGACGACCTGAAATGGCTCTACACTGCCATCACCCGCGGCGTAGAGAAGGTATACTTCGTGAATTTCAAGGACGATTTTTTTGAATCATAACCGATTGCTGCCATGAAAAAAACTCTTTTCTTCCTCCTGGCCCTGACGCTGGTCATTCCCATGCAAGGCCAGACCGCACTCACCGGCAAGAGACTTACCGACAAGGAGATCCTGTACGGCGTGCCGGAAGGAATCCTGAACCAGCCTTCCCGGCCTGCCATGATGCGTCCGCGTCCGGGAGCGCGTGAGGAGATGGTGAAGGGCTGGGTAAATCCCACACTGTCGCCCGATTCGACCCGAATCGCCTTCACTCTCAACAACGACCTCTATTCCATAGACGTCGCCACGCGCGAGGTGGTCCGCCATACATATGACGGCAGCGACTTGATTCTCAACGGATATGCCTCATGGGTGTACTATGAGGAGATCTTCGGACGGCCGTCCATGTACCGGGCGTTCTGGTGGTCGCCCGACAGCAAGGTGCTGGCCTTCTACCGCTTCGACAACTCACAGGTTCCCATGTTCCCGATATATTCCCCCAAGGGACAGCACGGCTCGCTCAACCAGACCCGCTACCCGAAGGGCGGCGACCCGAATCCTGAGGTCCGCATCGGCTTCGTGTCGGCTTTCGGCGGCGAGACGGTCTGGGCAGATTTCGACCCTGAGGAGGACCAGTATTTCGGCACCCCTTTCTGGAGCGGTGACGGCACTAAGCTGATGGTCAGCTGGATGGACCGGTCGCAGGACAATTTCAAGCTGTATTCCGTGACTCCCTCCACCGGGAGCAGGATGCTTGTCTACGAGGAACACCAGGACAGCTGGATCGACTGGATGAACGACATGCTCTTCACTCCCGAAGGCGTCTACATCGTCCGCGACTTCTCGGGCTGGCAGCAGATTTACTTCCTCCGCTACGACGGCGGCAGGTTCGAGCAGCTTACAACCGGCCATAACTGGAGCGTCTCGCTCCTGAAGGCCGACAGGAAACAGCTGTTCTTCACCGCGAAGCGGGAGTCGAGCACCCGTGTGGACATCTACTGCCTTAACCTGCGCAACAAGGATGTCAGGCGCATCTCCTTCGGCCCATACAGCTTCTCGGGCGTCACCGTGTCTGACGACTTCAAGACGGTGAGGGCCTCGTTGTCCAACTTTACCACTCCCACCCGGCAGGTCGAGATACAGGTGCCGCGCACGGGCGACGTGGATCCCGCCAGGCACGTGCAGGTACTCTTCGACTCCAAGGGACCTGAATTCGACAGATATGCGATTGCGATGCCCGAACTGGTCTACGTGACCATGCGCGACGGCGTGCGGCTCCCTGCTGCGGTGACCTGGCCGGTGGATTTCGACAGGAACAAGCGTTATCCGGTGAAAGTCAACATCTACGGTGGTCCCGACAATCCTCAGGTCCGCGAGTCCTGGCGGGGTGTGTCGATGTCCAGCCAGTGGTGGGCTAACCACGGGGTGATCCAGGTCACTCTCGACAACCGTGCGAGCGGCCATCTGGGCAAGAAGGGTGTCGAGGCGGCCTACCGCAGGCTGGGCGTGCAGGAAGTGCAGGATTTCTGCGACGGCATAGACTACTTCCGTGCGCTGCCTTTCGTGGACGAGGACAGGATAGGCGTGGAGGGCTTCTCGTTCGGCGGCACCATGACTACGCTCTGCGTGACCGAGGGGAATGAACATTTCCAGTACGGCATCGCCGGCGGCGGCGTCTACGACTGGAGTTTCTACGACTCCCACTACACAGAGCGCTACATGGATACCCCGCAGGACAATCCTGAAGGCTACGCTGCGGGCAGGGTGCTCGACCGCGTTGGCAACTATAGGGGCGACGACTCCAACATGCTGAGGATCACCCACGGAACCGGCGACGACAACGTCCATTTCCAGAACACGCTTCGTCTGATAGACCGCCTGCAGCAGGACCACAAGGATTTCGAGCTGATGATCTATCCTGACGGCATGCATGGCTACCGGGGCGACCAGGGGATGCATTCTTCGATGCAGGACTACAAGTTCTGGTATCGCTATCTCCTCGGCCAGCCTCTCCCTGATTTTCTATTTGAGTTCTTCAAAAAGAAGTAACTATACATCATTCCTGGTGATTATCAGGATCTTCTGGTGGTTGGCGGAGGAGGTGGCGAAGAGGTGACGGGGGCCGCCGCCGGGGATGCCGATGCGAGTGCGGAGGGCTTCGGTGGGGAGGGGGAAGTTGAGTGCGGTCATCTCCAGGCGTGGATAGCTCTCTTTCAGTTGCCTGATGGCGGGCTTGCCCCATGGGATGGCTTCCTCCACTTCGAAGCGCTTGCCGGGGAAATCTTCCACGATGCGGTCGGAGGTGTAGAGATGGGTGCTCGGGGCGATTTTTTCCAGTCCGTAACGGTACGACAGCAGGCGGAAGGCTCCGGCCTTGAGCAGGGCCTTCGAGGGCTGGTAAAGATAGTGCCGGGGCCTGGCAGCGAACTCCACCGGCGCTGCCGTCTCCTCTTCCGGCCTGAAGCTGAAACGAAGCGGCCCTTCGGCGGCGACTATCAGCGGGGCTTCCGTGTTTCCTTCTCCCATCAGGAGCAGCAGTTCCTTGACCTCCCCGCCTGCGGCCACGACGTGCAGCTCACGGGTTTCAGGCAGTTGGGCCAGAGTCCTGCCTATATCTGCCATGGGCGAAATCTTCGCCAGCACACGGTCGGCCTTGCCGAGCAGCAGGTCTTTGATTTCCAGTAGGTTCGGCTCACATCCGGCGATGTCGTACACGCGGCCGCCGCTCCTGTCTCGCCTGGCGGGGTCGAGATAGACCAGGTCGAAATGCCCGGGGGCCTGGCTCAGCCAGGCGATGCCGTCGCCCTCGTGAACGATGAGGTCCGGAGCCCCCAGAAGCGGGAAGTTGAGCCTGGCAGCGGTACATAGTTCCGGGTTCCGCTCGCAGTAATGCGCCTCTGATGCTGCGGCGGCCAGCGCCAGGCAATCCACCCCCAGACCGCCCGTCAGGTCGGCGATGCGTCCGCCCGCGGGGACGAAGGCCTGCTTGTAGAGCGCCGTCTCTTCGGAGCTGCATTGTTCGAGCGCCAGGGTTGAGGGATAATTGATGTCAGGGCAGGCATGCCACGAGGGAAGTTTCTCCCTTATCTTCCGACGCGCCGCGATGATAGCTGCCGCATGGCGGACTTCCACTTCGGGCCAGCGCTCCGCTGAAAGCAGCAGCCTGGCCGGATCGTCATCGGCATGGGCGACTATGAATTCCGTGAAGATTTCCTCCATCATCTTCTGCAAAAATAAGAATTTGTCGAATGTTTTTTATAACTTTGAGAGATTAATGCCCAGAACAGTATCTAATTCGGAACAATATTCAAATTCATTCCATATGGCAAATTATCTTGACGTGGCCAAATCCTGGCTCAGCAACAGTTTCGATGAAGAAACCCAGCATGAAGTGCTGGAATTGATGAAAGGCGACCCGAAGATGCTCGAGGACGCGTTCTACCGCACGCTGGAATTCGGCACCGGCGGCCTGCGCGGCGTAATGGGCGCCGGCACGAACCGCATGAACCGCTACACCGTGGCCATGGCCACGCAGGGATTGGCCAACTATCTGAAAAAGAACTTCACCGACCGCGAGATCTCGGTGGTGATCTCCTACGACAGCCGCAACAACAGCAAGCTCTTCACAAAGGTGTCGGCCGAAGTGCTGATGGGCAACGGCATCAAGGCCTATGTGTTCGACAACATCCGCCCCACTCCCGAGCTCAGCTTCGCCATCCGCTACCTCGGCTGCCAGTCCGGCATCATGATCACTGCATCGCACAACCCCAAGGAATACAACGGCTACAAGGTGTTCTGGGAGGACGGCGGACAGATCATCTCCCCGCACGACAAGAACATCATCGACGAAGTCAACAAGATCACCTCGATGGAACAGGTGAACATCGCCGAAGGCGCCCTTCCCGAGACCGTGGGGGCAGAGGTCGACAAGGCATACCTCGACAGCCAGCTCTCGCTGCTGCTCTCGCCTGAAAGCATCGCCCGCCACAGCGACTTCAAGATCGCCTACACGCCGCTCCACGGCACCGGCGTCCGCATGGTTCCCGCAGGCCTCGCCCAGGCCGGCTTCAAGAACGTATATCACGTTGACGCCCAGGATGTGAGCGACGGCAACTTCCCGACCGTAGTCTCTCCGAACCCTGAGGAGCCCACCGCGATGCGCATGGTGATGGAAAGGGCCGACGAAGTGGGCGCCGATATCGCACTCGGCACCGACCCCGACGCCGACCGCGTCGGCTGCGCCGTCAGGGGCGACGACGGCAAGATGGTGCTGCTCACCGGCAACCAGACCGCCACGCTCATCACCAGCTATGCCCTGACCCGCTGGGCCGAACTCGGCAAGCTCGACGGCAAGCAATATGTCGTGAAGACCATCGTGACCACCGACCTGATGAAGGAGATCTGCAAGAAATACGGAGTGGAGATCTACGACGTGCTCACCGGCTTCAAATATATCGCTGAGATCCAGCACCGCAACGAGGGCAAGAAGACCTTCATCTGCGGCGGCGAGGAGAGCAACGGCTTCAATGCCGGCAGCTTCGTGCGCGACAAGGATTCGGTGATCACCTGCGCCCTGCTCTGCGAGTGCGCCGCATGGCTCGCCGACCGCGGCCAGACGCTCTACGGCTATCTCAAGGAAATCTACAAGGAATACGGTTACTTCAAGGAGAGCCTCATCTCCGTCTACAAGAAGGGCAAGGACGGCCTGGAGCAGATCCAGCAGATGATGGTCGACTTCCGCACCACGCCGCCGAAGACCCTGGCCGGTTCGCCCGTGGTCAAGGTGGTGGACTACAACAAGCCCGAGGAGACGGGTCTGCCGAAGTCCAACGTGCTGCAGTTCTTCAGCGAGAACGGCTGCAAGGTAACTGTACGTCCTTCCGGCACCGAGCCGAAGATCAAGTTCTACTTCAGCGCCTGCGGCCCTGACGCCGATGCGCTGAACGCCGCACTGCGCGAGGAGTATTCCAAGTGACCTACGAGGAAAAGATCGAATGGCTGTTCCGCCAGTTTCCCACCTACCAGACGGTAGGGAAACTGGCGTACAAGCCCGGCATCGACACGATGCTCGCCTTCGACGAAGCGCTGGGACATCCCCACCGGCGCTTCCGTTGTATCCATGTAGCCGGTACGAACGGCAAGGGTTCCACATGCCATATGTTGGCTGCCGGACTCGCGGCCTGCGGAATGAAGGTCGGGCTCTATACCTCGCCACACCTCAAGGATTTCCGCGAGAGGCTTAAGATAGTGGAGGGCGATGGTTTCCGCATGGCCCCGTGCGAATTCGTCGAGCAGTTCCTTGACCGCTGGAAGTCCTTCTTCGAAGAGCGGAGGCCGTCGTTTTTCGAGATTACCACGGCCATGGCCTTCGACTTTTTCGCCGCCGAGAAGGTCGACATCGCCGTTATAGAGACCGGGTTGGGCGGAAGGCTCGACTCGACCAACGTTATCACGCCTGTACTCAGCGTGATAACCAACATAGGCCTGGAGCATTGCGAGCATCTGGGCTACACCCTGGAAGCCATCGCGGGTGAAAAGTCCGGCATCATCAAGCCGGGCGTCCCGGCGGTGGTCGGAGAATTCACCCCTCAGACCCGCCCTGTCTTCGAAGGGCGTGCAGCGGCTTGCGGCAGCCCCCTGACTTTCGCCGTGGAAGCTCCGGAATGCCTTCATCTGAAGGTCTCGGACCTCGACCTGCCGGGCGACTACCAGCAGCGTAATCTCTGCACTCTCTCCGCTGCGGTGGGCATACTTCAGCCCATGCTTCAACTGGATCTTGAGGCTTTCGAATCCGGGGTCCGTGAGGCAGCCCGTCGCACAGGCCTGCACGGCCGCTGGGAAACCCTGCGCGAGGCGGATTCTGTTGCCGGCAAGGCGAAGATCATCTGTGACACAGGGCATAACGCTCACGGACTGCGCTGGGTGGCGGAGCAGGTGGACCGCATCTCCTGCAACTACGACAATGTGTTCTTTATCCTGGGCCTGGCCAAGGAAAAGGATGTAGACGCCATTGCTCCGCTGCTGCCGCGCAATGTGAACTACATCTGGACGCAGGCTTCGAGTGCCAGGGCCCTGCCTGCGGCCGACCTGGCGAACGCCATGTCAGACCACGGCATCCCCGGCCGCGTATCCTTCAGCGTCCCCGCCGCTCTCGCCCAGGCCGACAGCCTGGCCTCCGACAAGGACCTGATCTTCATCGGCGGCAGCAATTTCGTCGTCTGCGAAATCCTTTAGGGCTCCGTCTGCTGTTGGGGTATTGCTCTGAAACCGTCGCGCAAGCGCGACCCCTCCCAAAATCAGCAAGCTGATTTCGGGCCCCTCCCTCTTACAGAGCCGAGGGTGGCTATGGGTTTCAGAGCAATACCCCAACAGCCGCTACGCCCGCAGGCGGCTATTTCATGTGTTCGCGGAACTGGGGGTAGTGGTCGGCGATGGAGACGGGCTTGCCGGCAGGATTGAGGAAGCAGTGGAGGGAAGTGCCCTCGAACACTACCTTGTCGCCGCAACGCATCACATAGCCGATCTTAAGCTTGAAAGTCGTCATCGAACGCAGGAATACCTCGATGTCGATCTCATCGTCGAAAGTAGTGGTGTGCTTGTAGGACGCTTCGACACCGATTACCGGCGAGATGATGCCCGAGGCCTCCATGGCCGAATAGCCGGCACCGATGGCCTCGAGATAGGCAACACGCGCCTCTTCCATGAAACGGATATAGTTGGAATGATGGGTAACTCCCATCCTGTCAGTCTCGTAGTAGTGTACCTTATGCCTGTAAACGAACATTTTTTCTCTCTTTTTGCCACGCAAAGATAAATATTCGCTACCTTTATCCAAATTTTCAGGCCATGATGAGAGAAGCTACAGTCTTCGGACCCATCCACAGTCGCAGGCTCGGCCGGTCGCTCGGCGTGAACCTGCTACCCACCCAGGGCAAACTCTGCAACTTCGACTGCATCTACTGCGAATGCGGCTGGAACCGCGACGGACGCGGCGACAGCAAGCTTCCCACTGCCGGCCAGGTCCGCGCAGCACTCGAAGACAAGCTCACCGAAATCATGCTTGAAGGTATCCCCATCGATTCCATCACCTTCTCCGGCGACGGCGAACCCACCCTCAACCCTGACTTCCCCCGCATCATCGAAGACACCCTCTTCCTGCGCGACGCCTACGTGCCGTCAGCAAAGGTATCAGTGCTTTCCAACGCGACTCGCATCCATGTCCCGGAAGTATTCGCCGCCCTGCGCAAGGTCGACAATCCCATCCTGAAGATAGACGCACCCACCGACCAGCTCGCCGCCCTCATCAACCAACCCGCGCCAGGCTACCATGTAGCTGAAGTGGTGGAGGCATTGGAACGCTTCGAAGGCGATTTCATCCTCCAGACCATGTTCCTGAGGGCCCCCGGCTTCGACTCTTCGTCCCCCGAGGTCCTGGATGGCTGGATGGCGCTGGTGCGGCGCCTGAAACCTCGAAAGATCATGGTCTACACCCTCGACCGCCCCGCTCCCGCCGCAGGCGTCGAGGCCTTCTCCGTCGAGGAGATGGAACGCCTCGTGCGCCCTCTGGCAAAGGAAGGGTTCGACATCGACATACAGGGAAAGAAAACGAAATAATCCATAGAATATGAACACTCAGGAGCAATTCGCCATCACCGTCAGCCGGGAAATCGGCAGCGGAGGCCACACCATCGCCATGAAGCTCGCCCAGAAACTGGGCGTACAGCTGTACGACAAGGAACTGATCCGCGAACTCGAAAAACGCTTCGACCTGACACCTTCCACGATCGAAGCCCTCAAGGGAGAAAAGAAGCACTGGATGGCAGATTTCATCCATCGCGTCGTGCCGGCTCCCACACCAGCGGCATTCGTAGGATCCACCCGGCTCTACGGCAAGGAATACGTCAACCAGCCCACGACCGACGAAATCTTCATGGCAGAGCAGGATATCGTGCGCTCGCTTGTGGAGGATGATTCCTGCGTGATCGCAGGCCGTTCCGGTTTCTTCGTCCTCAGGGAATTTCCCAACAAGCTCGACATCTTCATCACGGCGCCGCTTGAGTACCGCATCGCACGCGTAATGGAAAAGCAGAGCCTCTCCCGCCACCAGGCCGAAGACGTCATCGAAAGGGTGGACAGGATGCGCGAAAACTATATCCGGCGCTACACCGGCCGGAGCCGCTATGACGCCCGAAACTACCACCTGTGCCTCAATGTCGGAGACATGAGTGAAGATGAAGCGGTAGAGGTGATCATGGCGTACATCAAACGGGGCTGACGTAGCCAGTGCCTGCAACCCCGGCGTTATCTGCCGGAATAGAATCCGAAGCCGTGCCTGATGCCTGAGAGGACGGCGTCCCAGCGGAAGATGATACCGATGATGGCGATCAGGCCTATCCAGATGAGGGCCTTGGTCGTGTCGGTCTGGGCGGAGTACCAGGTTTTGATCTTGTCGAACATGTTGCAAAGATACTGAATCCTGCCGGGATTCGGTATCACCGTTTGCACTTTTCGGGATTTTTTGCTAACATTGCTAAAATATACCTGAAAAACCATGGGCACGCTTCTCATAAAGGACGTCCGGAAGGACGGTGTGAAGGTCGACATTCTGGTCGAAGGCAGCCGCATCGCCTTGATAGCCCCCTCCATAACCGAGGGCGCCGACCGGGTGTTCGAAGGCCGGGGCATGACGGTGATTCCCGGCCTTGTCAACATGCACACCCATACCGCGATGACCCTGATGCGCAGCTGCTACGAAGACGTGCCGCTGAAGACCTGGCTCGACCGCATCTGGACGGTTGAGACCCGCCTCGATGAGGAAGCCGTGTACTGGGGCGCCCGCCTCGCCTTCCTGGAGATGCTCCGTACCGGCACCACCTGCTTCCTCGACATGTACTGGAAATCACCCGCCATCGCCCGCGCCGCAGAGGACGCCGGCATACGCGGCTTCATCTCCTACAACTTCCTCGACAATTTCGACCTGGAAAAGGCTGCGCAGCAGTACCGCGAGTGCGAGGAGGTCTACGCCATGTCGCGTGAATGGCCCTCGCGCCTGCAGATGTCGGTGGCCATACATGCCGATTATACCACTTCCGAAGCCACGATGCTCCGCGCCGGACTCTTCGCACGCGAACACGGCCTGGTGCTTACCGGACATCTGGCGGAGACCCTTTCCGAAACCCAGGAAGACGTGGCCCGCACCGGCATGACCCCCGCGGTGCACTTCAACCGCCTCGGGCTGCTGGGGCATCGCACCGTCCTGGCCCACGGACTGTGGGTCGACGGACACGACATCGAACTCCTGGGCCGCACCCATACCACGGTGGTCCACAACATCAACTCCAACCTCAAGCTGGCGTCTGGCTACCGCTTCAAGTACACCGAACTCCGCGACGCCGGAGCCAACGTGTGCATAGGTACCGACGGCGCCGCATCGTCGAACAACCTCGACATACGCGAGAGCATGAAGACCACGGCCATGCTCCAGAAGGCCTGGAGGGAGGATCCCTCGGCCATGCCCCTGTCCGAACTGATGGACCTGGCCACGGTCAACGCCGCCAGGCCCCTCGGAATAGACGTGGGACGCGTGGAGGAAGGCGCACTGGCGGACATGGTGCTCGTAGATACCGCCAACGAAGCTTTCGTGCCTGATGGCAATTTCCTGGGCAACCTCATACTCTCGGCCAACAGCTCGTGCTTCGACACCGCGATAGTCGACGGCAGGGTGGTGATGGAACACCGCCGCGTCGAGGGTCAGGAGGAGATCCTGGCCCGCGCTTCAGCTATCGCCAGCAGACTGAACTCATAAAAAGACAGATACCATGGATACTTACCTCCAACAAATCTTAGAGACAAAAGGCGTCCTCAGCAAGATGATAGGGGACAAGGCCCCCAAAGTCGGAATCGTGCTTGGCAGCGGCCTGGGCAAACTTGCCGACAAGATCGAAGCCGAGATGGTGGTTCCATACGCGAAAATCCCCAACTTCGTCCGGTCCACCGCGATAGGCCACAAGGGCAATCTCATCTTCGGACGTCTCGCCGGCAAGTGGGTCTGCGCCATGCAGGGCCGCTTCCACTACTATGAGGGTTATTCCATGCGGACGGTGACCTTCCCCATCAGGGTGATGGCCGCCCTCGGCGTGGAGACCCTGTTCGTATCCAACGCTGCAGGAGGCCTGAACCCGGGCTTCTACGTGGGCGACCTGATGGTTATACGCGACCACATCAACCTGCTGCCCAACCCGCTTATCGGTCCGAACCTCGATGCATTCGGCGAACGATTCCCCGACATGACCGCCCCGTACGACCAGGAACTCATAGCCAAGGTGGGTGAAATCGCCGAAGAGGCCGGAATCCGGCTCTGCAAGGGAGTCTATCTGGGCAACACCGGCCCTTCCTACGAGACACCCGCCGAAGTGCGCTTCTACAGGGCCATAGGTGCAGATGCCGTAGGTATGTCGACCGTGCCCGAGGTGCTGGTCGCGCGCCAGTGCGGGATGCGGGTGTTCGGCATGTCGGTCATCACCAATGTTTCGAATACCGACAACGACAGCCCCGTGCTGAATGACGGCCAGGACGTGATCGTTGCCGCCGATGCCGCTGCCGACAAAATGTCGCTTCTATTCAGTAAACTGATAGAATCCCTGTAGCCGTGAAAAGCGTATTCCCATATGATTCCGTGGAACTCAGCCCCAGTGGACGGGAGGTGGTGGTCATCGACCAGACGCAGCTTCCCGGCCAGGAGCGATTCCTCCATCTGGTCACCGCAGAACAGGTGTTCTATGCCATCACGAGGCTCAAGGTCCGCGGCGCCGCCGCCATCGGTATAGCCGCCGCCTTCGGCCTGGCCATGTGCGTCAACCGCTACCGCACCCGTTCGCTGCAGGCGTTCGAGAAGGAGTTCCTGCGCGTGAAGCACTATCTCTATATCTCCCGTCCCACCGCGGTCAACCTCATGTGGGCCCTTGACCGCATGGAACGCTGCTTCTACTCCACTTTGCAGGGCCTGCCCGCCGACGAGACCGACGACCGCCACGCCATAGAAGTCCTCCGCAACGCCCTGATCGCCGAATCGCGGGCCATCAAGGCCGAGGACGTGAAGATGTGCGAGGCCATCAGCCAGCTGGGATTCTCCCTGCTGCGCCCCGGATGCGGCATCCTGACTCACTGCAACGCCGGCCATCTGGCCACATCCAAGTTCGGCACCGCCCTGGGGCCCATCTATCTCGCTCAGCAGCAGGGCTATTCGCCCCGGGTCTACTGCGACGAGACCAGGCCGCTGCTCCAGGGAGCGCGCCTTACGGCCTATGAGCTGTCGAAGGCCGGCATCGACGTGAAGCTGGTGTGCGACAACATGGCTGCAACGCTCATGGCCCAGGGCAAGATAGACTTCGTGTTCGTGGGCTGCGACCGCGTGGCCGCCAACGGCGACGTGGCCAACAAGATAGGTACCAACGGGGTGGCGATAATCGCAAAATACTACAAGGTCCCGCTCTATGTGTTCGCACCGACGAGCACCATCGACCTCGACTGTCCCAAGGGAGAATCCATCGTGCTCGAGGAACGCCCCTCCTTTGAGATGACCGACCTGTTCTTCAGCAAGCCGATAGCTCCCAAGGGCGTGCAGGTGTACAACCCGGCATTCGACATCACTCCCGCCTCGCTCATCTCGGGCATCATAACCGAGAAGGGCATCATACGCCCTCGCGATGTGAAGAACCTTCGCAAGCTGAAGTAGGGATGGTGCATTTCCTGAGCCTTTCGAGCGGGAGCAACGGCAACTGCTATTATTTCGGCAATGGCAGGACAGCCTTCCTCATCGACATCGGCATCGGGGCAAGGACCATCAAGAAAAGGCTTGCGGAAAACGGGCTGTCGATAGACTCTGTCGACGCCGTGTTCGTTACCCACGACCATTTCGACCATATCAAGAGCCTGGGCACCTTCACGGAGCGCTTCCAGAAACCGGTCTACCTGACCCGCACCCTCGAGAGGGCACTGAGGCGCAACTTCTGCACCGCGGGAAAACTCCAGGGCTGCGTGCGCTTCCTGAAGGAAGGCTGCGAGCACGAACTCCTGGACGAACTCTACATCACACCTTTCATAGTCCCGCACGACGCCACGCAGACCGTCGGTTACCACTTCCTCTACGGAGGCGAACGCTTCACGGTGATGACCGACCTCGGGGAAGTTACCGACGAAGCAGTGCATTATGCCTCCAAGGCCGATCATCTGGTGGTGGAATCGAACTACGACGTAGACATGCTCATGACCGGGTCCTATCCTCCCATGCTGAAGTCGCGCATACTCCAGGGTCACGGGCATCTCTCCAACGACCAGACGGCATCTCTCCTCCGCCGCGCCTGTCACGAAGGCCTCCGCGACGTGTATCTCTGCCATCTTTCGGCCAACAACAACACCCCTTCGCTCGCCTACGAAAGCGCAGAAAAAACGCTCGTGAGCCTGGGCTCACGAGCGTCGCTTCATTGTCTTCCGAGAAGCTGCGCCTCGGAACTATTCACCTTTCAGGAAAGCTTCGTACTTCTTTGAGAGGGCCTCGTACTCGGGGCTCTTCTCGCGGAGGCGGAAGTAGATGTTGCGGAGATACTCGGCGATGGCGCCCTTGATCTCAGGGTCGGTCGACTGGGCGAAAGCCTTCTCGAAGGGCTCGATAGCCTTTTCGAGGGTCTCTTCCATCTCCTTTACCAGGGCGAAATACTTGTTGTCGTCGAGTTCTTCGCCGGCCTTCTCCTGGATCTCGATGGCCTTGTCGTACCAGAGCATTCCGAGGCCGAGCGCACCGTACACGTAGTCGGGGTTGACTTCGGTGGCCTTGATGTACATCTTGGCCGCATCCTCGGTGTTGCCCAGCTGCTTGTTGACGTTGCCCTCCACGTAGAAGAGGCTGGCGTTGGTCGGGTCGAGGGCCTGTGCGGAGTGAATCAGTTCGAACAGGCGGCCGGTGTCCTGCTTGGTGTCCATGTAGTAGTTGATCAGGCCGATCAGGATGTTGCTGTTCTCAGGGAACTTCACGAAGCCTTCCTCGAGGGTCTCCTTGCAGAGATCCATCTGGCCTTGCTGGCGGTAGGTCTCGGCAAGGTTGGAGTAGGCGAAGCCGGTCTGGTAGAAGCCCATGGCGATGCATTTCTTGTAGAAATCAATCGACTGCTGAGGGTTGCCGGCCATGCCGGACACCAGGGCGGCGTAGTAGGTGTTGAGCGAGTCGACCTGGCCGAGAAGCGGGTTGGAGGCGCACTCGGTGGTCTTCTTGAAGAGATCGGCGGCCTTGGCGAAGTCGCCGGCGAGATAGTTGTTCAGGGCTTCGTTGGCAAGCTTGTCGTGGATATCCTGCATCATGGCGTTGATATCCTTGGCCTTGGAGTCCTTGGGATCGACGGACTTGGCTTTCTCGAGAGCCTCGATTGCCTTGCCGAGCAGGTCGCCTTCAGCGGCCGGCTTGGTCACCAGGAAGAGTTCGAGGATGCCGTCGGTAGTGTAATAGAGGTCCTTGTCGGCATAGCTGTCAACGATGTACGTAGCCTCGGCACCCTTCTTCTCGGTAGTGCCGAGAACCTGCTGGTCCTTGAGGAAGAGCTTGACCTCCTGCTGGGGAGTGCCGGTCAGGATGTTGCGGGCAGGCTGCTCGTAAGCATCCACGTATGCCTTTGCCAGGGCAACCCAGGTGGCCGGCTTGGCAGCTTTCTTGGCATCTGCGGCAGCGGCTTCAGCCTTGTCGATGGCTTTTTTCGCTTCCGCGGCGTTCTTGGGCTGTGCACTGACCATCGTCAGCGAGAGGATGAGCGACAGTGCGAGAAAAATTCTTTTCATATTCAGGATATTAGGAGTATTGTTCATTATCGTTTGTTTCAGCCGGAGCCTCGGCGCCGGCTTCAGTTTCCTCTTCCTTGTTGACGACGCAGACCGCCGCGATGCCGTCGCCCTCGCGCAGGCTGATGAGTTTCACGCCCTGGGTCGCCCTTCCTGCCACACGTATGCCGTCGGCCGGCATGCGGATCGTGACGCCCGAACGGTTGATTATCATCAGGTCGTTCTCGTCGCATACGGCTTTCAGTGCAATTAGTTTGCCAGTCTTGTCGGTGATGTTGATTGTCTTTACGCCCTTGCTGCCGCGGTGGGTCTGGCGGTACTCCTCGAGGCTGGACCTCTTGCCGAAGCCGTTCTCGCTGACTACCAGGATGTCGAGAGGTTTCAGGGCCTGCTCTTCAGGGTCGATGCAGACCATGCCGACCACCCGGTCTTCCTCCTCGATGTCAATGCCCCTGACGCCGGTGGAGGTGCGGCCTATGGCCCTTGCCTCGGCTTCCTGGAAGCGGCAGCACTTGCCTGCGTTGCCGGCGAGGAGTATCTCGCAGGAGCCGTTGGTCAGCGATGCGCCTATAAGCGCGTCGCCTTCGCGGAGATTGACTGCGATGATTCCGCCGACGCGGGGACGCGAGTAGGCTTCCAGGAGGGTCTTTTTGATGGTGCCGCTGGCGGTAGCCAGGACCACGTAGTGGCTGTTGGTGAATTCCTTGTCGTCGAGATCCTGCACGTTGAGATAGGCCTGGATGCGGTCTTCCAGCGTGAGCGGGAGTATGTTCTGGATGGCGCGGCCCTTGGATGCCTTGGCGCCTTCGGGGATGTCGTACACTTTTAGCCAGAAGCACTTGCCGCTCTGCGTGAAGAGCATCAGGGTGCTGTGCATGTTGGCGACGTAGATGTGTTCGATGAAGTCTTCGTCGCGCGTCGTGCTGCCCTTGGCGCCGATTCCGCCGCGGGCCTGGGAACGGTATTCCGAAAGGGAGGTGCGCTTGATGTAGCCGAAGTGGGAGATGGTGATCACCACGTCCTCGTTCGGGTAGAAGTCTTCGGGATTGAAGTCTTCTGCCGTCGCCGCTATCTCGCTGCGGCGCTCGTCGCCGTATTTCTCCTTGAGTTCGCGGAGCTCGTCCTTGATGATGCCCATCTGCATCTCCTCGCTTGCGAGGACTTCCTGGTAGTAATTGATCAGGCGCTGGAGCTCGTCGTATTCGGCCTGGAGTTTCTCGCGCTCGAGGCCGGTGAGCTGGCGGAGGCGCATCTCGACGATGGCGTCGGCCTGCTCCACCGTGAAGCCGAAGCGTTCCACAAGCCCGTCGCGGGCCTCGGCCACGCTGCGCGAAGCGCGGATCAGGGCGATGATCTCGTCGATGATGTCGAGTGCCTTGAGCAGGCCTTCGAGGATGTGTGCGCGCTTGAGGGCCTTGTTGAGGTCGAACTTCGTGCGGCGCACCACGACCTCGTGGCGGTGCCTTACGAAGTACTTGATGAGCTGCTTGAGGTTGAGCTGCCGGGGACGTCCGTCCACCAGGGCTATGTTGTTGACCGAGAAACTCGACTGGAGCGGGGTCATCTTGAACAGGGTGTTGAGCACCACGTTCGAGGGGGCGCCCTGCTTGAGACGGATCACGATGCGCATGCCCTCGCGGTCGCTCTCGTCGTTGATGTAGGCGATGCCGTCTATCTTCTTGGCTTCCACGAGCTCGGCTATGCGCTCGATGAGCTCGCGCTTGTTGATGGCGTAGGGAATCTCGGAGACTACGATGGTCTCGCGGCCCGAGGCCGAGACTTCGATGTTCGTGCGGGAGCGGATCACGATGCGGCCGCGGCCGGTCTCGAAGGCTTCGCGTATGCCGCGTGTTCCCTGGATGATGCCGCCGGTGGGGAAGTCAGGGCCCTTGATGTGCTGCATCACGCCGTCGACGTCGATGTCGGGGTTGTCGATGTAGGCGCAGATGGCGTCGCAGCATTCGCCGAGGTTGTGCGGGGCCATGTTGGTAGCCATGCCCACGGCTATGCCGTTGGCGCCGTTCATCAGCAGCAGCGGTGCCTTTGCGGGCAGGACCGTCGGCTCCTGGAGCGACTCGTCGAAGTTGGGCTTGAAGTCCACCGTATCCTTGTCGAGGTCGGCGAGGATCTCCTCGGCCAGCTTCTGGAGCTTGGCTTCGGTGTATCGCATGGCCGCCACGGAATCGCCGTCTATGGAGCCGAAGTTGCCCTGGCCGTGGACCAGCAGGTATCTCAGGTTCCAGGGCTGTGCCAGGCGGGCCATGGCCTCGTAGACGCTGCTGTCTCCATGGGGGTGGTATTTACCGAGGACGTCGCCCACGATGCGGGCCGATTTCTTTACGCCGCCGCTGTAGGTGACGCCCAGGTTGCTCATTCCATATAGTACCCTGCGGTGCACTGGTTTGAGTCCGTCTCGCACGTCGGGCAGGGCTCGGGCCACGATCACAGACATGGAGTAGTCTATGTAGGCCGACTTCATCTCGTTTTCGATGTTGATAGGGATTATCCTACCGCCGTTCTCTTCAAAATCCATTTTTTATCTACTTCTTCAGTCGAAATTTATCACGTAAAAATACGAATAAAATCGCTTATATACAAATTATTTGTTTTAATGATTTTTTATTAACTTGGCAGTTCGAAACGCAGAGAAAGATGAAGGACAGCGGTTATTCGAATGAAATCAAGATAGTGCTCAACTACGCTTTTGAGGAGGCGGCGCGGCTGGGCAGTTACATAGCGACTCCCGACCACCTCTTCCTGGGTATACTCCGCTACCGCGAGTCTGACGCAGTCAAGATGCTCGAAGGGCTGGGAGTGGACCTCAGGAAAGTAAAGAAAGAGATAGAAGACAAGATCGCGGCCCCCGCGCCCATACCTTACGGCCAGAGGGGCTCCATCTCGCTGAGCGACAAGTCGCAGGACATCCTTTTATCATGCCAGCGCATGCACGGCGAGGCCACCCCGGCCCAGCTGATGGCCGAGATCCTGATGCAGTGGCACGGGGCCTGCACCACGGCCCTTGAGAACAGCAACCTTCCCATGGACCAGCTTCCAGGAAAGCTCCGCGAACTGATGGAGCAGGCCATGATGTCGGGCGCCGGCACTTCGGGCGAAGAAGCCGACGACGATTCCCCGGCCGCGCAGGGGACCCCGTCGCAGGGCGGAAAGAAGTCGCTCGTCGAGACCTACGGCTACGACATGACCCGTGCGGCGGTGAGCGGAGAGCTGGACCCCGTTGTGGGGCGTGAGGCGGAGATAGAGCGTGTGGCGCAGATCCTTTCGCGTCGCAAGAAAAACAACCCTGTGCTCATAGGCGAATCGGGCAGCGGCAAGTCGGCCATCGTGGAAGGCCTGGCGCAGCGGATCGCGTCGAAGAACGTGCCCCGCATCCTGCTCTCCAAGCGCATCATATCCCTTGACATGGGTTCGCTGGTTGCCGGCACCAAATACCGCGGCCAGTTCGAGGAGCGCATCAAGGCCATCCTCGGCGAAATCAGGAAGAATCCGGACCTGATACTCTTCATCGACGAGCTCCATACCATCGTGGGCGCCGGCGGCTCCCCCGGTTCGCTCGACGCGGCGAACCTGCTGAAGCCCGCCCTGGCGCGCGGCCAGATACAGTGCATCGGCGCCACCACCCTCGACGAATACCGTGAACACATAGAGAAGGACGCCGCACTCGAGCGCCGCTTCCAGAAGATACTGGTCGAACCGACCGACTACGCCGCGACCCTGGCCATACTCCAGGGCATCCAGCCCCGCTACGAGGAATTCCACCGCGTACACTACACCGAAGGGGCCATCAAGGCCTGCATCTCGCTGTCCCAGAGATATATCTCCGACCGCTGCCTGCCCGACAAGGCCATCGACGTGCTCGACGAGGCGGGAGCCCGCGTGCACATCGGCGACATGAAGGGCGACGGGGAGGCGGTGCGGCTCGAAAGCGAGCTGGAGCCCATCCGTGCCGAGAAGCGCAGCGCCGCCCAGGCCGGGGACTTCAAGCGTGCAGCCGAACTCCACAGGCTGGAGCAGGTCCGCGAGCAGGAAGTGGCCCAGGCCGTGGAGACCGCGGCATCGGCCGACGAGGCCTGGCAGACGGTCGACGAGGACACCGTGGCCCGCGTGGTCTCCGTGATGACCGGCATCCCTGTCTACAAGGTGGCCGAGACCGAAGGCTCCCGCCTGCTCAATATGGAGGAGGCCCTCCGGGGCCTGGTGATTGGGCAGGACGAAGCCGTATCGAAGGTTGTCCGCGCCATACGCCGCAACCGTGCAGGACTCAAGGACCCCGGCAAACCTGTGGGCACCTTCCTGTTCCTCGGCCCCACCGGCGTGGGCAAGACCCATCTGGCCAAGAAGATAGCCGAATACTTGTTCGATTCGCCCGACAACATAATCCGTATCGACATGAGCGAATACGGTGAGAAGTTCTCCTCGAGCCGGCTCATCGGGGCCCCTCCCGGCTACGTCGGATACAACGAAGGCGGGCAGCTCAGCGAGCAGGTGCGTCGCAAGCCGTATTCGGTGGTCCTGCTCGACGAGGTTGAAAAGGCCCACCCCGACATCTTCAACCTGCTCCTGCAGGTGCTCGATGAAGGACGGCTGACCGACAGCGCGGGCCGCTACATCGATTTCAGGAACACCATACTGGTGCTCACCTCTAACGTGGGCAGCCGCGAGCTCAAGGATTTCGGGCGCGGGATAGGCTTCTCCACCGGGGCAGAGAACCGCACTGTGTCGCAGAACGCATTGATAGACAAGGCGCTCGGCAAGGTATTCACCCCCGAATTCTTGAACCGTCTCGACGAACAGGTATATTTCAACGCCCTGACCCAGGAAGACATCTACAAGATCATCGACATAGAACTCAAGGAACTGTACTCCAGGATCCGCGAGCTGGGCTACAGCCTGACCATAGACCGCAGCGCCAAGAAATTCATCGCCGACGTGGGCTACGACCCCAATTTCGGCGCCAGGCCCCTGAAGCGGGCCATCCAGCGCTATGTGGAAGATCCCGTGTCCGAAATGATAATAGAAGGCGTCCCCGCCGGCGCCAGGCTTAAGGTAAAACTGGGGCGGGACAGGAATTCAACCCAGGTGGCGGTGGCATGAAACTCCAGGTGGAGATAGATCCGGGCTCAGGCTTCTGCGGTGGAGTGGTAAGCGCCATCGAGGGAGCGGAGCGGCAGCTCGCCAGCTCGGGGAGGCTGTATTCGCTCGGCGCCATCGTCCACAACGAGGCCGAACTTGCCCGGCTCTCCGGACTCGGTCTTGTGACCGCGACCAGCCTCGACGACGTGCCTGAAGGCGGGACTGTGCTCATCCGTGCTCACGGCGAACCCCCGTCCACCTATGCCGAGGCTGAGGCCAGGCATCTTTCCGTCATAGATTTCACCTGCCCTGTGGTCCTGAGGCTCCAGCAGCGCATACGCAGCGCCTACGGACGGCTTCACGCCGGGGGAAACTGCGGCCAGCTCCTGATCTTCGGCAACAAGGGTCATGCTGAGGTCATGGGCCTGCTGGGACAGGTGGACGGCGACGCCATCGTGCTGGAAAGCGCTGCGATGCTTGAGGAACTGATTCCCCAGCTGGATTTCTCGCAGCCCATGGAAATATTCTCCCAGACGACCAAGAGTCCTTCCGAATATGAGGCGATCTGCACCCGCCTGAATGATTGCGGCGCCCGGCTGACCGTCCACAACACCATCTGCAGGCAGGTGGCCTCTCGGCACGAGCGGCTTGCAGCTTTCTCCAGCTCGCACGACGTGATAGTTTTCGTGTCGGGGCGCTCCTCGTCGAACGGCAAGGTGCTCAGCGACCTGTGCCTCAGCGCGAATCCTCGCACCTGGCGGGTCGGTTCGGTGGAGGAGATATCTCCCGTATGGTTCCGTGACGCCCGCACGGTGGGCGTGTGCGGTGCCACCTCCACTCCGCAATGGCTCCTGGAAAAGGTGGCCGACGCCATACGCAACATTGAGTATTAATCAAACGCTATAGACTATGTATCTCCTTGGTTATGACATCGGCAGTTCCTCGGTGAAGGCCTCCCTGGTGGAAGTCGCGACCGGAAGGGTCGCCGCATCGGCGTTCTGCCCGAAGACCGAAGCTCCCATCCGTTCGCAGCAGCCCGGATGGGCGGAGCAGGATCCGGCCCAGTGGCTGGACTATCTCAAGCAGGCTACGCATGAGGCTCTTGCACAACTGCCCGGAGCCGGGCAGGAAGTGGCGGCCATAGGCATCTCATACCAGATGCACGGGCTGGTGTGCGTCGACAGGGACCGCAAGGCCCTGCGCCCCTCGATCATCTGGTGCGATTCCCGCGCAGTGCCCTACGGGGAGCGGGCGCAGGAAGCCCTGGGCGGCGATTGGTGCCTGCAGCACTTGCTCAATTCGCCCGGAAACTTCACCGCCGCCAAGCTGGCCTGGGTGAAGGAGAACGAGCCTGAGGTCTTCGAACGCATCTGGAAGATCATGCTTCCCGGCGACTATGTGGCCATGTGCCTGACCGGAGAGGCCTGCACTACCGTCAGCGGTCTTTCGGAAGGCATATTCTGGGATTTCTTGGAGAACCGTCCTTCCCGCCGCCTGCTCGACTGCTTCGGGTTCGACGAGTCGGTTCTGCCCGAGATACGGCCTACTTTCGGAGTGCAGGGCCACCTCACAGGCGCCGCTGCCAGGGAACTGGGCCTGAAGGAAGGCATACCAGTGGCCTACAGGGCTGGCGACCAGCCCAACAACGCCCTGAGCCTGGGCGTGTTGAAGCCCGGACAGATAGCCTCGACCGCCGGCACCTCCGGCGTGGTCTACGGCGTTATCGGCAAAGTGGCCTACGACCCGCTTTCGAGGGTCAACACCTTCGCTCACGTGAACCATCAGGCCGAGGCCCCGCGCCTGGGCGTGCTGCTCTGCATCAACGGCACGGGTATCCTGAATGCGTGGATGCGCCGTACCGTGGCGCCCGACCTGTCGTATGCCCAGATGAACGAACTCGCGGCCACGGTGCCCGTTGGAAGCGAGGGAGTAGCCATCCTGCCTTTCGGCAACGGAGCCGAGCGCATGCTGGAGAACCGCGACACGGGCTGCAGCATCCACGGCGTGTCGTTCAACCGGCACAACCGCGCGCATCTCCTCCGCGCCGCGCAGGAAGGCATCGTGTTCTCGTTCTGCTATGGCATGGAGGTCATGGAGCAGATGGGCATGAAAGTCGACATGATACACGCAGGCAATGCGAACATGTTTCTCTCGCCCATATTCCGCGACACGTTTGCCTCAGCCTCCGGCGCGACAATCGAACTCTTCGACACCGACGGAGCCGCCGGAGCGGCGAAGGGTGCGGGCATTGGCGCCGGAATCTACCGCGACGCCGACGAGGCGTTCTCGACGCTGGAGCGCCTGGCCGTGGTCGAGCCCGGCGACAGGGCCGCATACCGTGAGGCATACGGGAACTGGAAGGACAAGATGCAGGGTCAGCCCCGGCATGACTAATGACATTATTAACCAACAAATATTTATATCTCATGTCAAAAGAGTATTTCCCTACCATCGGGAAGATCCCCTTCGAGGGTCCGGACAGCAAGAATCCTCTTGCATTCCACTATTATGACGCCAACCGCGTGGTCATGGGCAAGCCCATGAAGGAATGGCTCAAATTTGCCATGGCCTGGTGGCACACCCTGGGCCAGGCTTCCGGCGACCCGTTCGGCGGCCAGACCCGCAGCTATGAATGGGACAAGGGCGAATGCCCCTACAGCCGCGCCCGCCAGAAGGCAGACGCCGGTTTCGAGATCATGCAGAAACTGGGCATCGGCTACTACTGCTTCCACGACATCGACCTGGTGGAGGACTGCGATGACATCGCCGAGTACGAGGCCCGCATGAAGGACATCACGGACTATCTGCTTGAGAAGCAGAAAGAGACCGGCATCAAGAACCTCTGGGGCACCGCCAACGTGTTCGGCCACAAGCGCTACATGAACGGCGCGGCCACCAACCCGCAGTTCGAGATCGCCGCG
>CAJONI010000048.1 GCA_905235995.1 uncultured Bacteroidales bacterium | reverse complement strand
TCGTGCCCGGAACAGGACTCGAACCTGCACAAACTTGCGTTTACTAGTCCCTGAAACTAGCGCGTCTACCGATTCCGCCATCCGGGCTTTCGATTCGGGACTGCAAAGGTATTCAAAAAAATCAAAAATCCACGCCTAAGCCTAAAAAAATTTTGTACTCCCGCAAAATTGTCCTACATTTGCAATCCCAAACGGGAACCAAACATTCCTCAATAGCTCAGTTGGTCAGAGCACCTGACTGTTAATCAGGGGGTCGTAGGTTCAAGTCCTACTTGAGGAGCGCTGAAAATCAAGCACTTGCAAAAATGCAGGTGCTTTTTTTCTTTACCACCTAGAAGTAATAGGTGAATCCGGCGCCGAGGTCGCCCTGGTAGGGCTTGTAGAAGATGCGGAAGTCAAGGTGGCGGGCGGCGAGGCCGACCTGGAACTTCATGCAACCGAGGTAGGTCCCGGCAAAGTCGAATTCATAGCCGGCGCCAAGGTATCCGGAACAGAGCTTGCCTCTGAGCAGGTTGACGTTCACGACTATGGGTACCTGGAAACCTGAGAGGCGCCGACCATATATATATCTGACTCCTCCCACAAGATTGACCCACTGGCTCGGCCTTCCCAGACGGGCTCTCGCACCAAGCCCGACACTCGGAGGCATGATGCTGCTGTAGCCCAGGAAACAGTCCACGCTGGCATCGATCCCGGCACGGAAGAACTTGTCGTCCTGCCCCATCATAGAGAGGGGGATCAGAATGGCGGCCAGCAGTATGACTATCTTTTTCATGAGCATATCCATCAGCATCCAAAGGTAAGAAAAAAGCGGACAATCCGTTTCCAATTCAGCACGTTATGCTGTATCTTTGTTGTCTAAACCATGCAGTCATGAAGGTCACCAACACCCCGGTTACGAGGCTCGACGAGATCCTGGCCGCTCAGAAAGCATATTTCCACAGCGAAGCCACCCTGCCCGTGGATTTCCGCAAACAACAGCTGAAGACCCTGCTGGGGGCCCTGGAGGCCCATGAGGACAATCTCTCGAAAGCCCTCTGGACCGACCTCCACAAATCGCCGGAGGAAGCCTATCTCACGGAAATCTCCATGGTCAAGGGCGAGATCCGGGACGCACTCAGGCATGTTGCCCGCTGGGCCAGGCGCGAGCGCAGGCGTACGCCCGTGACCATCTTCGGATCAAGCAGTTACATAGTGAAAGAGCCTCTCGGGACGGCACTTATTGTCTCGCCCTGGAACTATCCCGTGCAACTGCTGCTCAGCCCGCTGGTAGGAGCCATCGCCGCAGGTTGCACCGCGGTGCTGAAGCCCTCGCCTTATGTCCCCAATGTGTCGCTTGCCATCGAGAAGATGATACGCAGCGCCTTTGAAGAGCGCTATATAGCTGTGGTACAGGGCAATCGCGAAGTCAACACACATCTCTTCTCTCAGAGATACGACCTGATCTTCTTCACCGGCAGCCCCGCCCTCGCCCGCACCGTGGCCGCTGCCGCCGCCACCAACCTCACTCCGCTCGTGCTGGAACTGGGCGGCAAGAGCCCCTGCATCATCGGGCCCGGAGCCAATCTCAAGCTGGCTGCCAGACGCATAGCCTGGGGCAAAACCCTCAACGCCGGTCAGACTTGCATCGCCCCCGACTACCTGCTGGTGCACCCGGACGTCAAGGAAGCCTTCATCGAGGAATTCGCCAGGGCGGTACGCAAGCTGCACGGAGATGACATCCACGAGCACCGGCACTACGTGCGGATGGTTTCCGACAAGGCCTTCGTGCGCGTTGCCGGCTACCTGAAGGAAGGCAAGATACGCTACGGCGGACGCACGGAAGCCGCGGAACGCTTCATCGAGCCCACCCTGCTCGACCAGGTGCAGCCCGACGCCGATGTGCTCAACACTGAGATCTTCGGCCCCGTGTTCCCCATCGTCACGCTCGACGACCCGGAGCGCAGCTTCGAGGACCAGGTGGTGGACTACGTGAACCGGCGCGAGAAACCGCTGGCGCTCTACTATTTCGGAAAGAAGGAAGAGGGCTGGAGGATTGTTGGCCGCAGCTCTTCGGGAGGCTGCTGCATCAACGACACCATCATGCACGTCGTCAATCCCAACGTGCCTTTCGGCGGCGTTGGCAACTCCGGCATGGGCAGCTACCACAGTCGCAGGAGCTTCAATGCCTTTACCCACGAACGCGCAGTGATCGCCTCCCCTTCGTGGTTCGACCTCCCGTTCCGCTACATGCCCTACAAGGCCTTCAGGTTCATCAGGAAAATCATGTAAACGCCATGTTCAAAGGACAACCCAAGGGACTCTATGCGCTGGCGCTGGCCAATACGGGCGAGCGTTTCGGCTACTACACGATGCTGGCCATCTTCATGCTGTTCCTCCAGGCCAAGTTCGGCTGGGAGCAAGCGGCCGCCAGCCAGCTCTACGCCATCTTCATGGCCGTGGTGTACTTCATGCCTGTCGTCGGCGGCTGGGTGGCCGACCGCACGGGCTACGGGAAGTGCGTAGTGGCCGGCATAGGAGTGATGTTCCTGGGCTACCTGCTGCTCACCATCCCCACCCCCGCCAATACGGCCGGCATAGCGCTGATGATAGGTGCGCTGCTGCTGGTCTGCCTGGGTACAGGCCTGTTCAAGGGCAATCTGCAGGTGCTGATAGGCAACCTCTACGACGACCCGAAGTATGCCGCCAAGCGCGACTCGGCCTTCAGCCTCTTCTACATGGCCATCAACATAGGCGCGATGTTCGCTCCCTTCGCGGCCACTGCCATCACCAACCGCTTCCTGGCCAGGGCCGGCCTTATCTACAAGGCCGACATCCCGGCGCTCGCCCACCAGCTCCTGAACGGGACCATCTCGCCCGATAACTGCGCTAAGCTGTCTGATTTTCAAAAACTCATGCCCGACGCGACGGTGATCTCGATGCCGCTGCCCGATTTCTGCCACTACTACATCGAACATCTCTCATCGTCCTACAACATGGGCTTCGCAGTGGCCTGCGTGTCGCTGATAGTCTCGCTGGGGATTTATTTCGCCTGCCGCAGCTGGTTCAGGCACGCCGACGTCACCGCCAGGCAGAAAGCCGCCGCTGCCGACGCTTCCGCCCCTGCGCTGACCCCCGCACAGACCCGGGAGCGCGTGGTCGCGCTCTGCATGGTGTTCGCCGTGGTGATTTTCTTCTGGATGGCCTTCAACCAGAACGGGCAGTCGCTCACCTGGTTCGCACGCGACTATACACAGCAGGTCGTAAGCGGATGGACGAAAGCCGGGTTCAACATGTGGATACTGGGGCTTCTGGCCGTATCGGTCTACACCCTTTTCGGAACTTTCCAGTCCGGGAAGAAGACCACACGCCTGGCCTGCGGTATCACTACGCTGGCGCTCTGGGGCGTGGCCGCGGCCATCTACCGCGGGATGCCCGAAGTGCTCCACATCCAGCCGCAGCTCTTCCAGCAGTTCAATCCTTTCTTCGTGGTGCTGCTCACGCCGGTGATCATGGCGCTGTTCGGCGCCATGGGCGGCAAGGAGCCTTCCGCGCCGATGAAGATAGGCATAGGCATGTTCGTGGCGGCGCTGGGCTATGTGGTGATGATCGCAGCGTCGGCGGGGCAGCCGTCGCCAGCGGAACTTTCAGGCACGGTGTCGCCCGACCCCGTGGTCCCCACCTATCTGATGGGCACCTACCTCGTATTGACCTTCGCCGAACTGCTGCTCAGCCCCATGGGCATATCGTTCGTCACGAAAGTGGCGCCGCCGCAGATGAAAGGCCTGATGATGGGCCTCTGGTTCGCCGCCACGGCCCTGGGCAACTACCTGAGTTCGATCCCCGGCCTGCTATGGATGCGCGTTCCCCTCTGGGCCAACTGGACGATCCTCGCCGCACTCTGCGCCCTCGCAGGAACCATCATGTTCTTGATGCTCAAGAGGATAGAAGCCGCTACCCGGGCGTAGCAGGCGGGTGGGTTTAGACTAAGCGAGCTTTTTTTGCGAGCGTGGCTAAACCCAGAGCCGCGGAGCCCGTAAATACTAGTCTCCGAAAAGGTATTTGTGCTGCTCTGGAGTGAGAGTGTCGATCGAGTAGCCCCAGTAGGCAAGCTTGCGGCGCGCGACCTCGCGGTCGATCTCCACAGGCACATCGTGTACCATCTTCCCACGCCCGGACGACAACTCCGCACGATGCTGCAGCAGATAGCGCGCACTCAGCGCCTGGATTGCGAACGACATGTCCATGATTTCCGCCGGATGACCGTCGCCAGCCGCCAGGTTCACCAGACGCCCCTCGGCCAGGACATATACTTTCTTTCCATTCTCCAGCCTGTAGCCCATGATATTGTTACGGGCAGGAGCCGATTCGACGGCCATGGCACGCAGGCCCGCCACGTCGACTTCAACGTCGAAGTGGCCAGCATTGCAGAGGATGGCCCCGTCCTTCATGGCCAGGAAATGCTCACGCGTGATCACCCCGTCACAACCAGTGACGGTCACGAAGATGTCGCCTTCCCGCGCAGCCTCGGCCATGGGCATCACCATGAAGCCGTCCATCACGGCCTCCATGGCCTTGATAGGGTCGATTTCCGTCACCACCACCTTGGCGCCCAGGCCCTTGGCCCTCATGGCCACGCCCTTGCCGCACCAGCCGTAGCCCGCCACGACGACGGTCTTGCCGGCTACAATGAGGTTTGTGGTACGGTTGATGCCGTCCCAGACACTCTGGCCTGTGCCGTAGCGGTTGTCGAAGAGATGCTTGCTGTCGGCGTTGTTGACCAGCATCATCGGGAACTCGAGCTTTCCGGCACGGTTCATTGCCTGAAGACGCAGGATGCCCGTGGTAGTTTCCTCGCATCCGCCGACCACCTGCGGAAGGAGCTCCCTGTATTCGGTGTGGATCATGTTCACCAGGTCGCCGCCGTCGTCGATGATGATGTTCGGTCCAACTTCCAGCACACGGCGGATGTGGGCCTTGTATTCCGATTCAGTGGCGCCGTGCCATGCGAAAACGTTCAGCCCGTCGTGCACGAGGGCCGCGGCCACGTCGTCCTGGGTCGAGAGCGGGTTGCTGCCGGTCACGTACATCTCGGCTCCGCCCGCAGCGAGCACCTTGCACAGATACGCAGTCTTGGCTTCGAGATGCACCGACAGGGCGATGCGCTTGCCAGCAAACGGTTTTTCCTCGCGGAATTCAGCCTCCAGGCCGTTCAGCAGCGGCATGTGATGCCGCACCCATTCGATCTTCAGGGCGCCGTCGCGCCAGAGCTCGGGGTTCTTGATTTCGCTGGTCATCTCGCTACAGTGAATCATAGTCTATGGCGAAGGTGTTGCCCTGGGAAGGGTCGCCCGTGATTATGCCCTTGTTGAGCCATCTGGAACGCTGGGCCGAAGTGCCGTGGTTGAAAGAGTCAGGAACGGAATAGCCGTAGGCCTGCTTCTGCAGGAAGTCGTCACCGATCTTGGAAGCGACCGCCAGGCCCTCCTCGACGTCACCGGGCTCCAGCGAGCCGAACATCTTATTGTCGTGATGCGCCCATACCCCGGCGTAGAAGTCGGCCTGAAGCTCCAGACGCACGCTTATCTGGTTGTATTCCTTGCTGCCCTGCCTGTAGCGGGACATCTCGCGATGGGCCTTGTCCAGGGTTCCGAGCAGATACTGTACGTGGTGCCCTACTTCATGGGCGATGACGTAGGCATAGGCGAAGTCGCCGTCGGCCCCTATCTGCTCCTTCATCGACGAGAAGAAGGAAAGGTCGAGATAGACGCACTGGTCGGCGCTGCAGTAGAAAGGGCCCGACTGCGCATTCGCGCCACCGCAGCCCGAGCGGACCGAGCCAGTGAAGAGAACCATCTTGGGAGGGACGTAGGTAAGCCCGTTCTTCTCGAAGATGGCGGTCCATACGTCTTCCGTGCCGGCAAGTATCTGGCCCGCGAACTGTGCGAGAGCCTCCTCTTCCGCGGTGGGGGTATAGTTCGGGTCGGCATGTTCCGTGCCGAACAACTGACCGGCGCCCCGGATGGCTGTGATAGGATTGCCTCCCAGCATCAAGGCCAGAAGCCCTACGATAATTGCTCCACCTACGCTGAGGCCGCCGACCGCACCCCGGCTCATGCCTCGCTTGTCTACTATATTCTTGCTTATTCGTCTTCCGTCAAGTCTCATGTCCAAAAACATTTGTCACCCTGCAAAGATAGCAAGATTCTTCGTAAATTTGTCTGACAAACCCCTTACGACAATGAAACGTATCCTCTGTTTATTCTTCCTGGCCTCCCTCGCCATCCCTGGAGCGCAGGCCAAAGTCTACCAGGTGGCTTCTCCCGACGGCCTCACCAAAGTTACCGTCGATGTCAAGGACCGCATCACCTGGTCCGTGTGGCACGGCAATCAGGAGATTCTCGCACCCTCCGCCCTGTCGATGACAGTGGCTGGAAAAGAGATTGGGCTCAACCCCAGGGTCAGGTCGGCCAAGGTCACCTCGACGGCAGGAACGGTAGTCGCCCCGTTCTGGCGCCAGGCCAGCATCGACGAACGATACAACGAACTCAACCTCGTGATCGAGGATGGTTGGTCGGTGATCTTCCGGGTCTACGACAATGAAGGAGTCGCCTACCGCTTCCAGTCCACATCCGTGCACAAGGATGATCTCGTGACGGCAGAGCTCGCAGAATTCAATTTCGCGGGCGACCGCACGGCCTACGTGCCATACAGCACCGGCGGTAAGGCCAATCCTTTCCACACTTCATTCGAAAATCTCTACACCGTCGCTCCGCTCAGTGAGTTCCGCAGCGACAAGCTGGCCTTCTCCCCCATACTGGTCTGCTTCAACGGCGGCCTGCGCGTAGCATTGACCGAATCCGACATCGAGGCCTATCCCGGAATGTTCCTGGGCAGGGGGAAGGGCGCTTTCTCGCTTGAGGGGCGCTTCGCTCCCGTGCCCGACAAGGTCGAAGAGACTCCCGAGCGCGGCCAGGTGATCGTGAATTCGTACACCGACCACATCGCCGTAATCCGCAAAGACGCTTCGAAGAAAGCCCCGCACCGCTTCCCCTGGAGAGTGCTGGCCATCGCCGAAGACGACACTGCCCTCCCCGTCAACAACCTGGTCTATCTCCTGGCCTCGCCCAACCGCATAGGCGACGTGTCGTGGATCAAGCCCGGCAAGGTGGCCTGGGACTGGTGGAACTGGTGGAACATAACCGGCGTCGATTTCGAGGCCGGCATCAACACGCAGACCTACAAATATTATATCGACTTCGCCTCGAAGAACGGCATCGAGTACGTGGTGCTCGACGAAGGCTGGTCGGAGCCCCTCGACATAATGAAGATAAAGCCCGTGGTCGACCTCAGGGAACTCTGCAGCTATGCTGCCTCCAGGAACGTGGACCTGGTGCTCTGGGCAGTGAGCTACGTGCTGGACAAGGACCTCGAGAAAGCCTGTGAGACCTACTCCAAGATGGGAATCAAGGGCTTCAAGGTCGACTTCATGGACCGCGACGACCAGACCATCCCCGAGCAGCTCTACCGCATCGCCGAGGCAGCGGCCCGCCACCACATGTTCGTCGACTACCATGGCATGTACAAGCCCGCAGGCATGAACCGCACCTGGCCCAACGTACTCAATTTCGAAGGCATCTGGGGTCTCGAGCAGATGAAATGGTCTGACAACGACCAGGTCAGCTTCGACGTCACCTTCCCCTACATCCGCATGCTCTCCGGCCCGGTCGACTACACGCCCGGCGCCATGCGCAATGAGCTCAAGAACGAGTTCAAGCCCAACTACACCAACCCTTCGAGCCAGGGTACCCGCGCCCGCCAGGTAGCTGAATACGTGGTGTTCGACGCCCCCTTCGAGATGCTCTGCGACAATCCTACCGCCTACATGAAGGAGCAGGAGACCACCGACTTCATCACCTCCATCCCCACGGTATGGGACGAGACCCGCATCCTCAAGGGCGAGATCGGCAAATATATCGTCACGGCCCGCCGCAGCGGGGAGCGCTGGTACATCGGAGGCCTGACCGACTGGACGGAGCGGGAGGTCAAGCTCGACCTCAAGGACCTGATCAAAGGAAAGCACGACGCCGTCCTTTACGGGGACGGCGTGAATGCCAGGCGCAACGCTACCGACTACAGGATCAAATCCGTGGAGGTCGATGCGTCAGAGCCTTTCCCGGTACGCATGGCACCGGGAGGAGGCTTCGTGATGGTTATAGATTGATGTCGGCGTTGAGCGCATCGACCGGGGCGATGAACTTGGCGAGCTCCTCATCGGAAAGCTGGTAGTTCTGCATCTCGCCCGAGAAATACTGGTCGTAAGCCGCCATGTCGACGAAACCGTGACCGGAGAGGTTGAAGAGAATGGTCTTCGCCTCTCCGGTTTCTTTGCAGCGGAGGGCTTCCTGTACGGTAGCGGCGATGGCGTGGCAGGACTCGGGGGCGGGGATGATGCCTTCAGTGCGGGCGAAGAGCACGCCTGCGTTGAACGATTCGAGCTGCGGGATGTCGACCGCCTCCATGAATCCGTCCTTCATAAGCTGGCTCATGATCACGCCCGCGCCATGGTAGCGCAGGCCGCCGGCATGGATGCTCGCGGGCTTGAAGCCGTGGCCGATGGTGTACATGGGCAGCAGCGGGGTCAGGCCGGCCTCGTCGCCGAAGTCATATTCGAACTTGCCGCGGGTGAGTTTCGGGCAGGAAGCGGGTTCTGCGGCCACGAAGCGGGTCTTCAGGCCCTTCTGGATGTTGTGGCGCATGAAAGGATAGGCGATGCCGCTGAAGTTGGAGCCGCCGCCGAAGCATGCGATCACGATGTCGGGATACTCTCCTGCCATTTCCATCTGCTTCTCCGCCTCAAGGCCGATGATTGACTGGTGCAGGCACACGTGGTTGAGCACCGAGCCGAGGGTGTATTTGCAGTTCGGGGTGGTGACGGCCAGCTCGATGGCTTCGGAGATAGCGCAGCCCAGCGAGCCGCGGTCATTGGGATTGATAGTCAGGATGTCCTTGCCGGCGCGGGTCGACATCGACGGCGAGGGGGTGATGGCAGCGCCGAAGGTCTGCATGATGGAGCGTCGGTAAGGTTTCTGGTTATAACTGACCTTCACCATATA
>CAJONI010000047.1 GCA_905235995.1 uncultured Bacteroidales bacterium | reverse complement strand
GGATGAGCCTGTAGCCCGGAGGCAGGGTGCGCAGCCTGTGTCCGAAGTAGTGGTTACCGTAGCGGTAGGCGGGAACCGGCCTGTGGCGCGGCTCGAGATAAGGACGCTGGTAGCCGTGCTCGCGGGGCTTCGGCGGCTTGTTATGGTATTGAATTGCGTCCGGCTTATGCTGCCTCGGCTGCTGCTGGCGCTGTTGCTGGCGAGGCGGCTGCTGCTGGCGCGGCTGCTGTTTCTGCTGCTGGCGCGGCTGGTTCATCTCCGGCCTGGCCGTACGCCGGTCCTGGACCTGGGGTGCGGGCTGGCTCTTTTTCTGTTGTTGTGCCGGGCGTGCGTTCTGCTGTGCAGGACGCTCCTTCTGCTGCGAAGGGCGTGCCTGCGGAGCTTGCTCGCGCTCCGAAGGTTTGAGCTTCTGTTCAGGTTGTTCTTTCCTGGTCGTGGTTCCGGAGGAGGAGCCTCCGCCACGGCGGGTCTGGCTTTGTGCCTCAAACGGGGTAGTACACATCATCGCGATGCAAAGCATCAGTACCACGCTTGTGAATCGTTTCATGGTTCGTCTGGTGTTGAGGTTGTACTTGACGTTTTCACTAGCAAATATGTTGCCGAAACACGAGTTTTTCAGTATTTTTACATCCTATAACAATCTGAAGAACTATGGTAAAACGTGTACTGGTGACGGGAGGGACGGGCTACATCGGCTCCCATACCGTCGTGGAGCTGCTTGAAGCCGGCTATGATGTGGTCATCGTCGACAACCTCTCCAACTCGGAGCGCAGCGTGCTCAAGGGCATTGAAAAGATAACAGGCAGGCGTGTCCCGTTTCACAAGGCTGACTGCCAGGATGAAACCGCCATGCGGCGCATCTTCCGGCAGCACGGATTCGACGCCGTGATCCACTTCGCAGCCAGCAAGGCCGTGGGCGAAAGCGTCGAGAAGCCCTTGCTCTACTATCGCAACAACCTCTCTTCGCTGATGAACATCCTGACACTCATGCGCGAGTGCGGAGTGCCCAACCTCGTCTTCTCCTCTTCCTGCACTGTCTACGGCCAGGCGGAGAAGCTTCCTGTGAGCGAACGGACCCCGCGCCGCGAGGCCACCTCGCCCTATGGCAACACCAAACACATGTGTGAAGACATCATACGCGACTCCGTGGCGGCGTATCCCGAGATAAGGAGCATCGCCCTGCGCTACTTCAATCCTATCGGCGCGCACGAGAGCGCCGAGATCGGCGAGTTGCCGCGCGGAGTGCCCAACAACCTGATCCCCTTCGTGACCCAGACCGCGGCGGGCATACGCCCCATGCTGAGCGTTTTCGGCGACGACTACAACACGCCCGACGGCTCCTGCATCCGCGACTACATCAACGTCACCGACCTGGCCAAGGCCCACGTGGTCGCAGTGGCGCGCATGACGGAAGGCAGGATGAAGGCCCCGTTCGAAGTATTTAACATAGGTACCGGCCGAGGAGTGTCGACCCTCGAGGTAGTTCGCACATTCGAGAAGGTCAACAACTTGAAACTCAACTACAAGATAGTGGGCCGCAGGGCCGGCGACATCGAAGCCGTGTGGGCCAATCCCTCATATGCCAACGAAGAGCTCGGTTGGAAGGCCGAAAAGTCGCTCGACGAGACGCTGCGCTCCGCCTGGAAGTGGCAACAGCACCTTGACAACAAAAAACACAAATAATAATCATGGCAGAAGAAACCAAACCTGCACAGCTTCCCGACAACGCGTTCCGGAAGCTGGCTCCGGGCGAGACCTACGAGCCTCTGCTCAGGCCTGACAAGAATTATCCCGAAGTCACCGCCTGGTCGGTGAGCCTCGGCCTCGTGATGACCATCATCTTCTCTGCGGCAGCGGCATATCTCGGCCTGAAGGTGGGCCAGGTGTTCGAGGCCGCGATTCCCATCGCCATCCTGGCAGTCGGCTTCTCCAGCGTCGCCGGCAAGAAGGGGGCGCTGGGGCAGAACGTCATCATCCAGAGCATAGGCGCATGTTCAGGCGTTATAGTGGCCGGCGCGGTATTCACCCTTCCTGCCATCTATATCCTCGGGCTGGAGGTCAATTTCGTGCAGATGTTCCTCAGCTCGCTGCTTGGCGGAGTGCTGGGAATCCTCTTCCTGATCCCCTTCCGCAAATACTTCGTCAAGGAGCAGCATGGCGAATATCCCTTCCCCGAAGCCACCGCCACCACCCAGGTGCTGGTCAGCGGCGAGAGCGGCGGCAAGAGCCTGAAGACCCTGCTGGTCGCCGGCATGATAGGCGGCGTCTACGATTTCCTGGTGTCGACTTTCGGACTCTGGGCCGAAACCCTTTCCACCACCGTGATGCACTGGGGCCAGGTGCTGGCCGACAAGGCCAAGCTGGTGCTCAAGATCAACACCGGTGCAGCCGTATTGGGCCTGGGCTATATCATCGGTCTGAAGTATGCCTTTGTGATCTGCTGCGGCTCACTGCTCGTGTGGCTGCTGGTCATACCGCTGATGGGCGCCTTCTGCGGAGGAGTCGACATCCTGGGCATGAGCTTCTCCGATGCCATAGGGCAGATGTCGGCCGACGAGATATTCCGCACCTACGCCCGCCAGATAGGCATCGGCGGCATAGCTACCGCCGGCATCATCGGCATCATCAGGCAGTCGAAGGTCATCAAGGACGCCGTGGGCATGGCGGTGCGCGAGTTCGGCAAGAAGAGCGAAGGCGCCGCCGACGTGGCCGTGGAGCGCACCCAGCGCGACATCCCCATGAAGACGGTGGTATTCGGCATCATCTTCGCCCTGCTCGCAGTGTTCGCCTTCTTCGCCCTCGGCGGGGTGGTCAACACAGTGTGGCAGGCGCTCGTGGGGGTGCTCGTGGTCGCCGTCATCTCGTTCCTCTTTACGACGGTGGCTGCCAACGCCATCGCCATCGTGGGCACGAACCCCGTGAGCGGAATGACCATCATGACCTTGATAATCACAGCGCTGGTGCTTGTGGCCTGCGGCCTCAAGGGCGACGCGGGCATGGTGGCGGCGCTGCTCATAGGCGGAGTGGTCTGCACGGCCCTCTCCACAGCGGGCGGCTTCATCACCGACCTGAAGATAGGTTACTGGATCGGCACCACGCCCGCAAAGCAGGAGACCTGGAAGTTCCTTGGCGTGCTCGTTGCAGCCGCTACCGTGGCCGGAGTGGTAATCCTGCTCAACAAGACCTACGGCTTCACAGGCCCCGAGGCGCTCGTCGCCCCTCAGGCCAATGCCATGGCCGCAGTGATCCAGCCCATGATGGAAGGCGGCAGCGCCCCCTGGCTGATGTACGGACTCGGCGCACTGATCGCCATCCTGCTGACAGTGTTCAAGGTGCCCGCACTGGCCTTCTGCCTGGGCATGTTCATCCCCATCGACCTCAACCTGCCTCTGCTCGTGGGCGGCGCCATTGCCTGGTTCGTGAGCACCCGCAGCAAGGACAAAGCCGTCAACGCGGCACGTCAGGAGAAAGGCACCCTCATCGCTTCGGGCTTCATAGCCGGCGGTGCGCTCATGGGCGTGGTGAGCGCCATCCTCAAGTTCGCCAATGTCGACTGGTTCCTCTCCGACTGGAACGCGACCTACGGCGAGGCCATAGCCATCATACCTTTCCTGGCCATCATCGCCTACATGATATCCGCATCCCTGAAAACTGAAAATTCGAAATAAATGGAAACCGTAACCGATAAATTCCTGCGTTACATCTCGTTTGAGACCACATCCTGCGAAGATAGCACGACCCATCCGTCCAATCCTCTGGAGCTCGAGCTCTCGAAGCAGCTCGTGAAGGAGATGAAGGCCATCGGCATAGCCGACGCCTCGCTCGACGAGAACGGCTACGTGATGGGCACGATACCCTCTAACATAGACCGCGATGTGCCCGTCCTGGGCTTCATCGCCCATGTCGACACCTCGCCCGACGCCAGCGGCAAGGACGTCAAGCCGCAGATCATCCCCGACTACGACGGCTCCGACATCCCGCTCCGCGGAGTGCCGGGCCTGGCACTTAAAGTGTCGGAATTTCCGGAACTGCTTGACTACAAAGGTAAGACCCTCATAACTACCGACGGTACGACCCTCCTCGGCGCCGACGACAAGGCCGGAGTTGCCGAGATAATGACAGTCGCCGAATACCTCTACCTCCATCCGGAAGTCAAGCACGGCACCATCAAGATAGGTTTCACTCCCGACGAGGAGATAGGCTGCGGCGTGGATTTCTTCGACGTGAAGAAATTCGGGGCCGACTACGCCTACACCATGGACGGCGGTGCCGTAGGCGAACTGGAGTACGAAAACTTCAACGCCGCATCCGCCAAGATCCATATCCAGGGCCGCAACATCCACCCCGGCTATGCCAAGGGCAAGATGATCAACGCCATGCACGTGGGCATGGAACTCGTGCAGCTGCTCCCCGCCAGCCAGCGTCCCGAGTATACCGACCACTACGAGGGATTCTTCCACCTGACCTCCTTCAACGGGACGGTGGAGGAGGCTTCGATGAGCTGGATCATACGCGACCACGACCGTGCGCTCTTCGAGCAGAAGAAGGCTCTCATGGAGGCGGCGGTTTCCTACGTTAATAATATATATGGTGAAATCGTGAAGCTCGAACTTCGCGACCAGTACTACAACATGCGCGAAATGGTTGAGCCTCACATGCATATCATCGACAAGGCGGTCAAGGCCATGGAAATGGCGGGCGTAGTGCCGAAGGTCCAGCCCATCCGCGGCGGTACCGACGGGGCCCGGCTCTCTTTCATGGGACTGCCCTGCCCGAACATCTTCGCAGGTGGCCTGAACTTCCACGGAAAGATGGAATTCGTGCCCGTGGAGAGCATGGAAAAGGCTGTCGAGGTCGTGAAGAACCTGATTTTTCTCTTCTCTGGCCAGTAGCTGCTCCTGCCGGTCCACAACTTTGTGGAATGTCTCGAATAGACTATTGTTGCGGCAAAAGGAAGATCTGTATCTTGTATTCTGAAGAAACTAATACTCTATTTTGAGCATTAGTTTTTTTTTTCTATCTTTGTACGTGAACATCGGCTGATTTCCGTGTGTTCGGACATATTGAAAGGCATTATGCTAAGTCTTTCCTGAGAAAACCCTGGCAGGTTTGTTTAGAAAGAGGCTGTTGCAACTAATGCTCTTCCAACCTGGTCATATTCAGCCAGGCTGTTTATGATAGGGCGTAAGAGTATTGTTTCTTCTCTATCTTTCTAGGGTTCCCTGCCAGGAGCTGAAAACCTAAAGTTTTTTGCTATTCCCTCAGGTTATAGACGCGGGCACAATAAGGCTGCGCCTTTTTTTTGTGTTGTTTTTCCGGCATTGCGTTCTGGCCGGGCTAAAGAATATTGACAATGGATGCTAACTCCTTTTTGAATGACGGTCGCATCTTGCCCGAAGATGTTCTTGATGCACTGGTGAACTTGAAACAACTTGTGTTTGAAGTAACAGATGCTTGCAATCTCAAATGCAAGTATTGTGCCTATGGCGAGCTTTATTTTGGTTACGACAAACGATCGGAGAGTTTCCTTTCTATCGATAAAGGGAAAGCCATGATCGACTATCTCTGTTCCATCTGGAATTCGCATGCCCCCAATGCTGCGCGCCCTGTGACCTATATCAGCTTTTACGGCGGAGAGCCATTGATGAACATGAACTTCATTGAAGAGATCGTGGCGTACGTAGAGGAGAAAAATGCCAAGAGAGAGTTCATCTTCGCAATGACGACAAACGGCATTCTGCTGGATAGATACATCGAATATCTGGCAGATCATGGTTTCAACCTCCTCATAAGTTTGGACGGCGACAGTCAGGCAAACGCTCATAGAGTCACACATGCCGGTGAGTCTTCCTTCGAAAGGGTATATGCCAATGTCCGACGAATCCAGCAGATTTATCCGTACTACTTCCGGGAACACGTGAATTTCAATACCGTTCTGCATAATCTGAACAGCGTGTCGTCGTCGTACAAGTTCTTTCTTGATGAATTCGGAAAAGAAACGACAATTTCGGAACTGAACACCTCAAACATACGGGAAGACAAAGTAGAGGAGTTCCTGTTCCTGTACAAAAACAAGTCGGAGAGCATAGCCAATGCGCCTGAGCGAGAGGAACTTGCCAGCAGATTGATGATGGGTAACCCCAAGACTTATGATCTCCTGATTTACTTGCACCAATACAGCGGGAATGTTTACAAGAACTATTCGGACTTGTTCATAAATCGGGAACAGCACCACTTCTGCCCTACGGGAACATGCATCCCTTTTGGCAAAAAGATGTTCGTGACAGTAAGCGGCAAAGTGTTGCAATGTGAGAAGATCGCCCAGCACTATGCGCTCGGCCATATCGATGAGAACAATAAGGTGGTCTTGAACTTTGACGAGATTACTACCAGATTTAATGCCTGTCTCGACAAGATGCAGCCCCAGTGCAGCCGCTGCTTCAGAAAACAAAGTTGTTCGCAATGTCTGTATTACATTCATGGCATAGACGGATCCCATCCGAAATGCCAGGCTTTCATGGGTAAGGCCGCCTTCAACGGATATGTAGGCGAATGTCTTTCCCATCTGTATGATCATCCTGAATTGTACGAGAAGCTATTAAGAGATATTATTGTTGATTAGCAGACGACTATGGAGAAAAAACTTGTACTGTCATCTGATTCCTTCCTCTGGCGAAAGGGAAAGAGAGGACTGATTTTCAATCCGAAGTTAGGAGCACATCTCCGGTTTTCGACAATGAATCCGGCCATGGACGAATTGTGCAGCCTTTTGGAGGATCCGATCAACCTGTATACGGCGAAATTCAACCTGTATACGGCGAAATTCGATTCCGATGAAATTGAAGACGAGTTCCGTGCATTTGTGACTTCCGTCGAGGGACTGAGACTCGGGAAAGTCGTACAAAGCGAAGAAAAAATCCTGGCTTTGCCGCCGACGCCCTTCGTGATAAACCATGTGGAGCGCATGAAAGAACGCGGCATGGAACAGTTTGGGATACAAGATTATCTTTCCATCCTTACTCTCTATCTGGGCGGGGCGGGTGAAAAGAACGAATGGTACCGGCAGATTGACTACCCGTTCGGGAGCAAGGAGAAGCTGGATGTTTCGAAGGCCCTCTTGTTTATCGGGCAACTGAACCGGAACACGACTGTTTGTTTTGTTGTCGCCGAAGCTGATGATGGCAGGGTATCAGAGTTCATTTCTCATCTGGACAGACGGTCAGTGTCGTTCGTCTTCAATCCTGAGAGTTATCCGAAAAGCCCGTTTTCATGCAGCGGATGCGGACAAAAAGGCCAATGCAAATTCATTCTGCGCCTGTCTCCCGAAGATATAGACAGAGAGCTGAACAGAGAAAGTGATTTTCTCTTTGAGCATCCGGACCACATTGATTTTTTAGTTGACAGTCCCGGCATTCTGCAGAAAGCCGAGGCGTTGCTGGATAGATTCCGCCCTGGGAACCATGCTTTCATTCCGGTCTGGAATGACAATCCTCTTTTCTTTGCCGAAAATGTTCGGCTTCGCGAGGAGGAGATTCTGTCGTCTAACCGGAACAAGCGAAAAATACATCTGCATCAGTTGCTCAATATCAATTACTGGGGACAACTGACGGTAATGCCGGACGGTCAGGTGTATTCCGATGTAAATAAGTCACCGCTCGGCAGTCTGGATGACTCTCCCGTAGAAATCATAGCCAATGAACTTGCGTTGAATCGTGCGTGGAGGCGCATCAGGGAGCAGGATAAATGTGCCGAATGCTTGTATCAGTGGCTGTGTCCTTCACCTTCGGCATTCGAGCAGCTATCGGGAATGTCGGTATGCAACGATGTTACTTCGGGCCTGTAGCCGGGTTTTCGTGAGCCGGATAAGCATAATAATCCTCATGTGGGCGGGGAGATACAGGTGCCCACAAAATAATTATCCTTAAATTTTACAAAAATGAGGACTTTAAAACTGAACGTTGCCGAGGAAAATATCCTGAGCAACAAAGAAAAAGGAGCTATCGTAGGTGGCTCGTGCGGTTGCGCTTGCCGCTATGCAGAAAGTGGCGGATCGAGTACTGCCGCAAACGAATCGGCGAACAAGGCCGGAGGTTTGCATTCACCGGGGATGCAACACATCGTATGGGAAATGGATGAGAGTGGTGCCTGGGTCTCATGCGACAAGTGGATCATTATCGTGTAGGCCATTGAAGCGTATGCGCCTTTTTATTCGGCTACTCTGGTAAAGAGGCGCATTCTTTGCGAAGAACAGATTGTTTCAAGATAGCTGTCGCGATGAAACCGTTTTGTATTTTTCTGGTACTATTACAGTTCGTAGCTTGTACTCCTCGTGGTCAAGAGGATAAAATAACGCCCTACAGAGAACCGAATCTTCGCATTGAGCAGGACAGGATGTATGTCGAGACACAGATCGATTCCCTGCAAATGGAGGTATTTTTTGATACAGGTTGTTTAATGGGTTACATGATTTCAAAATCATTTGCGCAGAAGATTCTTGATAAAAAGGGGGAAACCTATGTAAATGATTTTGATAGCCTTGTGGTAGACACATTGCTTGTTGCTGGTTTTCCATATAGCAGCAATATCATCACTGTTGTTAATGATGATCGGGAGTATTCGTACATAGCTCCCACTTACTCTTCTGACCGAAGAATCTGGCGCTTCGACTTGGATTCCTGCAGATTGGCAATCAGTGACAGCGCTGCGGTGAATGTGGACGGGATCCAGATCCCGATAGTTTTTGCCAAAAGTTCCAAAGGACGCAGAATTGCCCCGTTTGTGAAACTTCCGCTGGTATTTTGCTCCCAGCATGATACATTGGTCACGGAATACCACTATCTGCTTGATACGGGAACGCCTTATGGTGTGCTGATAACGGATCCCACGGAAGAATTGCGTAAGTTCTCTCGAAAATGTAGTCACATGGAATTTGTTGACGAACAGTTTGCCGTGAGGCCAAATTGGGAGATAGGGGAGTTCTATCCAAATATTCTCCTTGATACGGTTTGCATTCCAGATGTCAAGTGCAATCTTCACAAAGGTCCTCGAAGCTTGAAAAGCGAGTTCCGCCTCTATCTTCCGAAAGACGCAATCATTGTCGGAACTGTGGGGATGCGGATTCTAAAACACTTCAATTTTACGATTGACCTTGGCAACGAATGTCTTGCGCTTGTTCCGACGAAGAGCCGTTTCCCTTCGAAAAAGCCGAACCGCTTTGATTTCTGGTGCAAAGAAGACGGGAGCGTGCGCCGGCTGGGCGTTGGGGGCGTGGCCGAGAAAGCCGGGCTTGCGTTGGGCGACAAAGTGGTGTCGATCAACGATGTCACTTGGGAAGCCATCGGCCTAGAAGCCTTCAATAAGATGGCGGCCGACAGCGAAACGCTACGCGTTGTAACTCTAGAAGGGAAGAACCTCGTGATGACTATTATAGAAAACGAAAAAGCCACAGAGTAGAAAAACGATAACAATAAAAACCAATGAACATGAAAACCATGAAACTGTCCAGCATCGAAGACAATCTTCTCGATGCAAAAGAAGCAAGAGCTATCACGGGCGGCAACAGAATCTGCGGTTGCGCTTGCTATTATCGCGATGTCGGCGGATCATCTATTTCCGATAATACGGAAGCCAATTATGCCGGTGGAACAAATGGCCTCGACTCTCCGCAGGAGACGCAGGACAAATGCTACAAGGTGGACTTCCCCGACGGAAGCACGCAGTATTTTTAACAGAATGAGACATCCGCTTTTGTTTTTACTCTCACTGCTCTGCTCCCTGTACATTGTCTGTACAGGGAGCGGATGCACTTCGAATCGTCATCCGCAAGAAAAGCCGCCTTCCTATTCCACAGGAGGAGCAGCTTTCTGTTTTGACGAGTGGGGCAGAATGCATACCAGCGTTTCTGTCGGCGGAGTGGATGTCGATGCCATCTTTGACACAGGAGCTTCTGGTTTGACCTTGGATAGCAGTTATTTCCGTCACCTTGCACATGAAGACTCTATTCGGAAAGGCTCCGCATACTATGTGTCCGGAGATCAAAGATTGGCCTGTGACATCGTGCAGCAGGAAATCGACATCTTGTTGGCTGGACAGGTCGTTTGTTTCGAAGAATTCGTGCTGGACAACTTGCAGGATCGTTTGGGTGTCCTTGCGCTGGTATCGATTCCTGAAAACAACAAGCAGGTATGGCATTTCGACTATGGGAACAAGATGCTTTCGGTTCTCGATTCAATTCCCGGGGTGCTTGACACGTCTACCATGGCCAAATCCGATATCAGGCGTATCAAAGGAGATGTTTTCATCTCGCTCCCATTTTCACTCGTCAATTCCATAGGAGACTCTCTCTCATGCAGAATCGGCGGCGCATTTGATACGGGATCGGGAAAGTATCTTGTCGCGCATGGCGGTCTGTATGTCTTCGAAAACAAAGAGACTGAACGATTTGTTGCAAGGAGCAAGAAACTCTCAAAAATCGGAACCAGGAGTGAATTGTTTTATTTGGAACAAATTGCACCAAGTCTCGGTAAGATTTGTATCGAACTTGACCGCCGTTCCCATACCGCTGTTTTGACTTTCGGCAATTCTCTCCTCGCCCACTATGATTTCTGGCTCGATTTTAACAGCGGGCGCATGTATGCAAGCGCAGTAGAACAGTATGTCAGTCCCTTTCAGGACTTTTTCGAATCCCGGCAACTAGACTTCCGCACCACGCTGACCAATCATGGCATGCTGATCGACTACTGCCGGCCGGGTACGCGCTCCCAGGCGGCAGGATTTCGGGAGGGCGACCTTATTGTGAAAGTGGACAACAAACCCTATCAACAGGGCATTACACGGAAAGATATTTTCGAGTTCGAAGAAGGCCAGGCTCAACACCGCGTTTCAATCATCCGGGATTCCGATACATTGTCGCTGTATATCACCCCCGAAGCAACGAATACGGATTGAAAACCACAACGTGCATGAAATTCCCCCACCACTACCAGCTTGACGCGATGGGCTGCGGCCCGACGAGTCTTCGGATCGTGGCGACGCATTACGGTGCGTCGGTTTCCGGGGATACGGTGCGCCGGTTGTGCCACAATTCTCGTACGGGATCTTCGCTGCTGTCGATTTCGGATGCGGCGGAACAGCTGGGCTTCCACGCGGTGGGTGCGAAGCTGTCATGGGAGCAGCTTCGGGACGAGACACCGCTGCCGTGCATCGTTCACTGGAACCAGAATCACTTCGTGGTGGTGTACAGGATCGCCAGGACCCGCGGGAAATGGCGAGTTTACGTGTCGGATCCCGCTGCGGGTCTGCTGAAATACAGCGAGGCGGCGTTCCTCAAGTCGTGGCTGTCGATCCGGGGTACGGACGGCCGGGCGGAGCGCGGCATCGCGCTACTGTTAGAGCCGACGCCTGCGTTCTACGAGCGTGACGGCCAGGTGGCGGAACAGGCGGGTGGGGGTGGGCGCTTCACGCTGCGCTACCTGGTGAAATACCTTCGTCCGCACCGCGGGAGCCTCGTGCAGATTTTCCTTGCGATGGTCGTGGCGAGCCTGCTGAGCCTGCTTTTGCCGTTCATCACGCAGTCCGTGGTGGACCGCGGTGTGACGTTGAGCCGGCTTGGCTTTGTGAAGACGATGCTTGCGGCGCAACTTGCGATCGTGTTGGGCCAGCTGGCGAACGACCTGATCCGCAGCTGGCTGATGCTTCACATGACGGCACGTGTGAGCATCTCACTGATTTCGGATTTTCTGTCGAAGTTGATGCGTCTTCCGATCGCCTTCTTCGACACGAAGCTCACGGGCGACATCATGCAGCGCATCCAGGACCACGGCCGCATCCAGGACTTCCTGACGAACTCGCTGCTGGGCATCACGATGGCGGTGGTGCTGCTCATCGTCTATGGCGCGATCCTGGGCGGCTACAATCTCCATATCCTGCTGGTGTTCCTGCTGGGCACGCTGCTCTACGTGGGCTGGGTGCTACTCTTTCTCCGCTGGAGACGCAAACTCGACTACATGCGCTTCCAGGAGGCCGCCAGCAACCAGAGCAACATCGTGCAGCTGATCGGTGGCATGCAGGACATCAAGCTGAACAGTTGCGAGAAGATCCGGCGCTGGGAGTGGGAGCGCATCCAGGCGCGTCTTTTCAAGATTAGCGTGAAGGGCCTGACTCTCTCGCAGCTCCAGCAGGTCGGGGGCGTGTTCCTTGACCAGACGAAAAACATCCTCATCTCCTTTCTCGCCGCGAAGAGCGTCATCGATGGGAATATGACTCTGGGCATGATGACGGCACTGACGTACATCATCGGCCAGCTGAACGCTCCGGTGAGCCAGTTCATCTCGTTCGTGCGGGAGTACCAGGATGCGAACATATCGATGGAGCGTCTGGGCGAGATTCACAACCGCGCGGACGAGGAGCCTGTTGGCGAGGAGAAGATCCGCGACATCGCGCCGGGCCTTGACATCGAGTTCAAGGACGTGACCTTCCAATACGAGGGGCCGCATTCCCCGAAGGTGCTGGACGGAATCGATCTGCAGGTACCTGGCGGGAAGGTGACGGCGATCGTGGGCGCATCTGGCAGCGGCAAGACGACGCTTCTGAAGCTGATGCTGGGCTTCTATGCGCCTATGGAAGGCTCTGTGACGCTCGGGGGCGTGGAAGTGAAGCGCTACAGCGAGCGCAGCTGGCGAGGTCAGTGCGGCTGCGTGATGCAGGAGGGCTATATCTTTTCGAACAGCATCGCGGAGAACATCGGGCTGTGCGACGAGGTTCCTGACATGGCGCGTGTGCGCACGGCTGCGGAGGTGGCCAACATCCGAGGGTGGATTGAGCAGCTTCCGTTGGGCTACCACACGAAGATCGGAGCGGAGGGTCACGGCCTGAGCATGGGTCAGAAGCAGCGCATCTTGATTGCGCGTGCGGCGTACAAGAACGCGCCGTACCTGTTTTTCGACGAGGCGACGAACTCTCTGGACGCGAACAACGAGAAGGCGATCATGGAGCATCTGGACCGCCTGTTCGCCGACAAGACGGTGGTGATTGTTGCGCACCGTCTGAGCACGGTGCGCAACGCCGACAAGATTGTGGTGCTGGAGTGCGGCCACATCGTGGAGGAGGGCACGCACGACGAGCTGGCGGCGCGCAAGGGGCATTATTACGAGCTGGTACGCAACCAGCTGGAACTGGGGAGCTGAGCATGGGCGAGACGGACAAAGAGTTGTTGCATGCGGGTTTCCACAGCGAGGAGGTGGAGGCGATCATGGGCCGCCGTCCTGCGTGGATCCTTCGCTGGGGTATCACGGTGCTCATCCTGATCGTCACTGGTGCACTGACGGCCTGCTGGTTCATCCGGTATCCGCAGAGTGTGACCTCTTTGGTCACACTGACGTCGGACACTCCTCCGTCGGACCTTGCCGCCCGTACTGGCGGTATCCTTGATTCGGTGTACGTGGCTAGCGGCGACACGGTCTGCCAGGGTCAGTTGCTGGCGCTGGTCGCCAGCACGGCGCGTTATGAGGATGTCGTGGAGGCGGAGCTTCTGCTTCAAGGCGGCGAGCAAGTGTTTGACACGGCACGGGCGCTTTCCGCCCTCCAGCTGGGTGACCTGCAGCAGGAATGGGTCGAATACCTTGCGTTGTGTTCGGATTATGAGGATTATCTTTCGATAGATAGGATCGGGAAGAAGAAGGCGCTCCTGACGGCGCAGGTGCGGCGGGCAGAGGAATACTACCGCCGTCTGGAGGCCCAGCGCCGGACGCTGGAGCAAGAACTGGGCTATGAGCGGCGTAGCCTCGCGCGAGACTCAGCGCTGTTTGCCGAGGGTTATATTACGCCGGCGGAGTATGAGATGGCCGTCAAGGCCTGTCTGGCGAAAGAGAATGCCGTCTCCGGCTTCGACGCCACCCTGGCGAGCGCACGGCTGAGCCGTCTGCAGCTGGAGCAGCAAATCCTCGAGCTCGATACGGAGTTGTCGCTGGAAACGGCGGAGTACGGGCGCAGGATTGCACAGGCTCGCAATACTCTGATGGGCCGCATCGTCCTGTGGAAAGAGCGGTACGCCGTCGTCGCGCCCTGCGACGGGATCGTGTCGCTCCAGCATGTGTGGGGGCGTGGGCAGCGCGTGGAGGCGGGCGAGCTGATCGCCAGTGTCGCCCCGGTGTCGGAAAGCCCCGTCCTTGGCAAGCTGAAGGTTCCCTCGTCAGGCTTCGGCAAGGTGGCCGTGGGGCAGGAGGTCAAGATTATGCTGAGCGGATTCCCCTATTTGGAGTTCGGCATCCTCAGGGGGACGGTGTCCGCCATCGCGCCTGTTCCCGAGAGCACGCAGGAGGGGCTGGTCTATACGGTTGATGTGGTTCTCCCCGACGGCTTGCTGAGCACTTACCGCAAGGAGCTCCCTTTCGTTCAGAACATGGACGGTACGGCGGAGATCATCACCGAGGACCTTCGGCTGCTCCAGCAGCTCATCCAGCCTATACGGGCGCTATTCGCGGATAAATAGCTGCGGCCACAGGCCGGTTCCCGCCTACCGCTACGGTAACCACTACTTCGGACACAGGCTGCGCACCCTGCCTCCGGGCTACAGGCTCATCC
>CAJONI010000046.1 GCA_905235995.1 uncultured Bacteroidales bacterium | reverse complement strand
CCGGCCGTCTCGTTGAGGTCGGCCACCACTATGTTGGCCCCCTGCCCCGCCAGCTCGCGCGCTATGCCCTCGCCGAAGCCCTGGGCTGCTCCCGTCACCACGATGGTCCTGCCTTCGACCCTGCCGGAGGAAGCACCCGCGGCTACCTTGCGGCGGTAGTTCTCCACCTCCCAGGTGTCGATGAAATCGATCCACGCCGGCTCCATGCCGTGCGCCCCGCCGAAGCCATGGGCATACCAGGCAATCTTCATGGCATCGAGGAACACCTCGGTGACGATGCCTGCCTGTTTGGCGTTGTCGCCCACTGCGACCAGACCCATATCCTTTACCAGCAACACCTTCGGCGTATGGCCACGGCGGGCGGCGTAGGCTTCGATGGCCTCTTCGGCCTTCTGCGCATCGGCCTCCACGACGAGGAACTCGCTTTTGCAGTATACTATCTCGTCGGGATTGAAAGGCACGGCGACCGCCTCGGGATCCGCGAGGAAATGGTCGACCAGCGCGTTGCGCGTGACCTTCAGGGTCTTCAGGCCGCGTCCGCCGCGCGAAAGCACCTGGCGGACGACGGGGATGAATTCCGCCACGCTGTCCGGAATCCCGCTTTCGCCCTCGGGGACGGGCTCCACGCAGGATGCGAGGCGCGACATGACCGTGTCGTAGATGCCGTCGATCTCCTCGGGGGTGTCGGCAGCCACGAAGATGCCGTGGTTCTGCAGGAAAATGACCTGCGGCTCTGCGCCGTGCCTGGCCTTCCAGTCCTTGATGCGGTCGTGCACCTTCTTGAAGAGGGTGTAGCCCGGGTCGGTATATTCGATGTAGAGTGCGTCGGGGAAGAGCTCGGCGCAGCGGGCTTCGGCCTGCCTTGAGCACATGAGTCCGCCCACCAGCGTGGGATGCAGATGGACAACATAGGCGAAGCCCATGCAGTCGTGGAGGTTGGCCTCCACCGAAGGGCGCCGCTCAGGAGTCAGGTTCGAGGCCGCAAGGTCGGCCTTCACCTGGGCCTCGCGCTCGGCGGTATCGCTGCTGTAGGCCTTCTCTCCCATCGGACTGAGCTTCGAACGGTCAAGGACCGCGAAGCCGTCTTCGTCGATGGTGGCCAGGGCGTGGCCGCTGGCTTTAACCCAGAGGCGCTCGGCTGTCTTGTAGGAGGTATTTCCTCCGCCGGCGATCACGAAGCGGGTGTCCGCACCATATTTGCGGGAGATGGCGGTGAGTTTTTCTATTTCAGTCATGCTTGCAAGGTTTTCAGTATCAGCTCTTCGCCTGCGGCTGCGCTGTCGAGGCCGGCCTGGTGGGCGGCTATGGCGCAGGCGCCGCGCCAGTTGATGGCTTTCAGCTTGTCGCTCAGGCTATCGGCATCCCGGGTCCTCAGGCGTATGGGCTCCATGGCGGGGGTATTGTGCTCGGAGCCGAAGCTCACGAGGAAGCCCTCGTCTTCCATATAGCCGGCATATCGCTCGAGTACGGCGGTGGTGTTTCGGGTAGTGATGAATTCCACGCTGCGGAAGCCGCGTTTCTTCAGGATGTCTGCGCACTTCATGAGGTCGGCTTCGAAGTCGGTGAAGTTGCCCTTGGCGTCGTCGGCAAGGAAGGGATAGGTGGGTATGCCTCCGGCGGCTTCGATGATCTGGCGGACGGTTGCCATGGGCAGGAAGGCAGAGGGTTCCTCCGGCACGAAGGCTGGGCCTCCGGCCTTGAGGAGCCTGGAGCGGAGCTCGTTTTCGAGCCTGGCGGGAGGGAGATCCCGGGTCAGGCCCGGGATGACGACACCATCGGTAGCTTCAAGAGCCAGCCGCAAGGCTTTGGCCAGATGCCGTTCGCGGACGGAGCCCTTGGTGAGTGTCCGTTTTATCTCATTGAAGTCCAGGATGATATCGATACCCTGGGACTTGAGCCAGCCGTTGAGCTTGGCGCACATGCGTTCCACCTGGTCGTTAGATTCGGCCTTGACGGCCTCCAGCTGACGCAGCGGCTCACCTGAAAGTATCGGCGGGCAAGCCAGTCCCTTGCCGCTGATATAGGTACGCCCGGGATTTCCCGGATCGTTGACCCGCAGCCCCGCCGCCTGGTCTTCGAGATTGACCGAGATGAACTCGATGCCGAAAAGCGGAAACAGGCTGCGTCCCTCGCAACCGGCTTTCCAGGCATCATAACCGTCCATGGAATAGAAGTCGTTGATTGCTACGATTCTTACATCTTCGGCCGCTGCATGGTCCAGCGCCTCCTCCACCGAAGAGAAAGCGCTGAACGAATACGGCGTATGGATATGTGCATTAACGTCCAACATAATACAGATTCTTCGCTACGCTCAGAATGACAATCATATTCCCTTCCTGGACCTTAGCATCTGCTGGGCGGCAGTCTGGTTGCTCACGGGAACGTAGTCCTTCAGGGGAAGCATCTTCTCGTTGATCGCATCCAGGAACCAGCTCGCCTGCGGGAAGAACGCGGCCTCAAGCTCGTGGCTCGGAGTGATCCAGTTCCTGGAACCCAGCACCACCGGAGCAGCGTCGAGATCGTCGAAGCAGAGGTCCGCAATGTTCGCGGCAAGATCGTTCAGATAGCTGCCACGCGCCGAAGCGTCACCCGCGATGATGATGCGGCCGGTCTTCTTCACCGAAGAGACAACCTTCTCGTAGTTGAACGGCACCAGCGAACGTGCGTCTATCACCTCCGCTTCAAGGCCATACTTCTCCTTAAGAGTGTCCGCGGCCTCGAGAGCACGGTAGAGCGTCGCTCCTATGGTAAGGAAGGTCACGTCCCTGCCCTCGCGCTTCACGTCCGGCTCCCCGATGGGAATCTCGTAGTAGCCCTCGGGCACGCCGCCCTCGTGGAACTGCTCCCCTATGCCGTATAGCCTCTGGCTCTCGAAGAAGATCACAGGGTCCGTCCCCTGCAGGGCGCTGTTCATCAAGCCCTTGGCGTCGTAAGGAGTAACCGGGAAGACCACCTTGAGGCCAGGGATGTGCGTGCAGAGGCTCGTCCAGTCCTGAGAGTGCTGGGCACCGTATTTCGAGCCCACGCTCACGCGCACCACCACAGGCATCTTGAGGATGTTGCCGCTCATGGCCTGCCACTTCGGCAGCTGGTTGAAGATCTCGTCGCCGCAGCAGCCAAGGAAGTCGCAGTACATGATCTCAGGGATCACGCGCCCGCCGCACATCGCATAGCCGATCGCAGTGCCTATGATGGCAGCCTCCGCGATGGGACTGTTGAACAGACGGTGGTAAGGCAGGGCCTCGGTCAGTCCGCGGTAGACGGCGAAAGCGCCGCCCCATTCGCGGTTCTCCTCACCATAAGCCACGAGGCTCGAATCCTTGTAGAAACGGTCGACTATGGCCTCGAACACACCGTCGCGGAAATTGTACATCTTCATGCTCGACACGGGCTTGCCGTCCTGGTCGAGGTAGAAGCGGTTCTTGCCGGCGATCTGCTTCACGCGAGGGTTCTCCTCCATCGGATGGTTGACCTCGGGAGTCGCGTCGCCGAATGAATCCACGCTGCCGTTGGAGAACATCATCTCGCCGAGGAGCTCGTTGTCGCGGACCAGGTCCATGCGCGGCGAGATCTCCTCGTCGATGGCGAGCTTGTACATCTCGAAAATCACGTCCTTCACGTGCTCCTGGATGGCGTCCAGCTCCTCCTGAGTGGCCACGCCCGCCTCGATGAGCTTGCGGCCGTAGCCGAGGATGCAGTCTTCCGCCTGCCATGCCTCCATCTCCTCCTTCGTGCGGTAGGAGCCCTGGTCGGAAGGAGAGTGGCCGCTGTAGCGGTAGGTCACGATATCGAGCAGCGCCGGACCTTCCTTCTTCTCGAGGAGGGCCTTCTTGCGGCGCATGGCCTCGATCACTGCGAGAGGATCGTAGCCGTCCACGCGCTCGGCGTGCCAGGACTCGGGGTTGAAGCCAGCGCCCAGGCGTGCGGGATAGGTATAGCCCATGGTCTCGCCGCGGGTCTGTCCGCCCATGGCATACTGGTTGTCCATCACGCAGATCATGTAGGGCAGGCCGCCCTTCATGTCGCCTTCCCAGAGGGTCTTGAACTGGTCCATCGAGGCGAAGGTCATTCCCTCCAGCACCGGGCCGCGGGCCATTGCGCCGTCGCCCAGGTTGGATACCACGATGCCCCTCTTGCGGTTCACCTTCTTGTAGAGGGCCGCGCCCACGCCGATTGCGCCGGAGCCGCCCACTATGGCGTTGTTGGGATAGATGCCGAAAGGAGTGAAGAAGGTATGCATCGAGCCGCCCAGGCCCTTGTTGAAGCCAGTGGTGCGGGCGAAGATCTCGGCCATCGCGCCGTAGAGCAGGAAGCGTATGCCCAGCTCCTTCAAAGGGCCCTCGAAGCCCTTCTTCGCGACTGCGAGGGTTGCGCCGCCCCAGAACTCCTCCATGACCTTCTGCAGCTCCGCCTCGGGAAGAATCTCGATGGAGCGCAGGCCCTTGGCGAGGATCTCGCCGTGGGAGCGGTGGCTGCCGAAGATATAGTCGTCGGTGGTTAGGTTGTAGGCCATGCCCACCGCGGCGGCTTCCTGGCCTGCGGAAAGGTGGGCCGGGCCGGGGTTGTTGTAGGCCACTCCGTTGTAGCCTCCCGTGGTCTTGACCAGGTTGAGCATGGTCTCGAACTCACGGATGACCGACATGTCACGGTAGATGTGCTTGAGGTCCTCCTTCGTGTAATTGCCTTCCCTGAGCTCGTCCTTGACGCTCTTGGAATAGGTCATCACCGGTATTTCGGGGAACCTTGCTTCGTGCTCCGCCGGACGGCGCACTTCGTTGGGATCGATAAAGATTGACTTGGGCATGGTTTATTTCAGGCTGAATACTGTTTCTTTGAAAATTTCTGATACGGTGGGGTGAGGGAAGACCACTTCCTTGAGCTGTTCCACCGTCATCTCCTGCTCGATGGCGATGCAGGCGCTGTGGATCATCTCCGAGCAGGGGTTGCCGAGCATGTGGACGCCGAGCACCTCGTGGTATTTCTTTCCGACTATCACCTTGCATAGGCCTTCTCCCTTCTCGTTCTCTGCCACGAAGCGGCCCGCATAGGCCATGGGGAGCTTCACGACGGTGTAGTCGAGCCCCTTCTTCGCGGCTTCGGCCTCGGTCACGCCCGCGCCGGCCACTTCGGGATTGGTGTAGACCACTCCCGGGATGGCGTCGTAGCGCATGTGGTCGGGACGGCCGAGGATGTTGTTGACTGCGACCTCGCCTTCGCGGGACGCAGTGTGGGCCAGCATCGAGAAGCCGGTCACGTCGCCCGCGGCATAGACGCCGGGGATGTTGGTGCGCATCTTCCCGTCGACCTTGATGCCGTAGGGACGGCCTGCGGGGTTGAGGGCCAGCTCCACGCCTATGCTCTCGAGGCCTATGCCCTGGAAATTGGCGCGACGGCCCACCGACACGAGTATCCTGTCGCCATGCGCGCGGCAGGTCCTGCCTTCGGGGTCCTCGTACACCACGTCGTTGCCTTCCACGGCCACGACCTTGCAGCTGAGGTGGAATTCCACTCCCCTGGCCTCATACTGCTTCTGCAGCATGGCGCTGATCTCGTCGTCGAGCGGTCCGAGGATCTTGGGCAGCATCTCGACCACGGTCACCTTGGTTCCTATGGAATTGAAGAAGCTGGCAAACTCCATGCCTATCACGCCGCCGCCTATGACCACCAGTTCTTCGGGCTGCTCCTCGAGGGCGAGGATCTCGCGGTTGGTGACCACAGCTCCGCCGAGGCCTTCCTTCAGACCGGGGATGGGCGGCACCGCGGCTTCGGAGCCGGTGCAGATGAGCAGGTTGCGGGCATTGTAGCTGCCGTCGCCGCAGGCGATGGTGATGCCGTCGGCGCCGCGGCCCGTGATGACCGCCTCGCCCTTGACCACTTCCACCTTCGCGCCTTTCATCTGGGCCTTAACGCCGCCCACAAGCTTGCGGACCACCTTCTCCTTGCGTTTGAAGATGGCGCCGAAGTCGATAGACGAGCCGTCCACGGCTACGCCGTATTCGCCGGCATGGCGGGTGTAATCGTACACCTTGGCGCTGTAGAGCAGCGTCTTGGTGGGGATGCAGCCTTCGTTGAGGCACACGCCGCCGAGTTCCCTTTTTTCAAATAATACTACGGAGAGGCCGGCTGCTCCGGCACGTCCTGCGGCCACATAGCCGCCGGGACCTCCTCCCAAAATCGCTAAATCGTACATATTCTATCGTTCGTCATTCCGGGGCCGACCCGGAATCTTAAAATTCAACTTCAAGATTTTCAATCTCTACCGCTATCTGTTTCAGGAAGCGGGTCGCCTCGCCGCCGTCGATGGCGCGATGGTCGTAGGTAAGGCTCAGGCCCATATAGGGCACGAAGGCAATCTCCCCTCCGCCGAGTTCCTTAGGCCTCGGCACGAGTGTGCACACGCCGAGTATTGCGCTCTGGGGCAGGTTGATGATGGGCGTAAACCATTCAACTCCGTAACCGCCGAGGTTTGACACGGTGAAGGATGCGGCTTCGGGTGAGAGCAGGTCGGGATTGATGCTGCCCTTCTTGCAGTCGTCGGCCACCTTCTTGAGCTGTTTGCTCAGCTCTACGATGCCGAGCTCGTCGGCGTGGGGTACCACGGGGACCATGAGGCCGCGCCCGGTATCGACAGCGACTCCGAGGTTCACGTTCCTGAACAGGCGCATGGCGTCGCCGAGGCAGTGGGAGTTCACGTTGGGGAACTTCTGCAGTGCCTTGATCACGGCGTAGCACACGAAGTCGTTGAGGGTGATATTGGCGTCGATCCTGCCTTCTTCGAGGGCCTTCTTGGCTTTCTTCCTGAGGGCCTGGATCGTGCGGGCGTCGGCACCGAGCATGTGGGTGAGCTGGGCGGAGTTCTGGAGGGAGTTGTACATGCTCCTGGCTATGAGCTTGCGCATGTTGGACATCTTCACCACCTCGAACTCGCTGCCTTCGCCGGGAATGTCGGTATGGCTTGGCTTCCAGGTCTTGAGGTCGGAGCCTTTGACGCTGCCGGCCAGGCCGCTGCCTGCACCGGAGGCGGCGAGGCCGCCTTCGGCCATGCGGGCTCTGGCCAGCCCGGTAAGGGGTCCGCGTGTGGCGGCCGCTGCTTCGACATCACGGGCGATGATACGCCCGTGAGGCCCGCTGCCGGCCACCTGCGCCGTATTCACACCCTTCTCCGCCGCCAGACGCCTGGCTCTGGGCGAGACTGGCGCATTGGCTCCGGAGGGTGTTTGCTCTGAAACCCATGCCACCCTCGGCTCTGTAAGAGGGAGGGGCCCGGAATCGGCTTG
>CAJONI010000045.1 GCA_905235995.1 uncultured Bacteroidales bacterium | reverse complement strand
CCCGCCAGCTACGCCCAAGATTATGATATAATAAATAACCTATATCTATCATTAAAAATCTCATGAGAAAGAAAATCGTAGCCGGTAACTGGAAGATGAACACCACCGTTACCGAGGGAGTAGCCCTGGCAAGGGCCATCGTTTCAAAAAAGAATGAAGTCCCCGAGGGAGTGTCACTCGTCGTGGCTCCGCCGTTCACCCACCTGACCTTCGTCGCAGCAGCTCTCAAGGGCACCGACATCGCCCTTTCCGCACAGAACTGCGCCTACGAACCGAAGGGCGCCTTCACCGGCGAGGTGTCGGCCGCCATGCTCAAGGACGCCGGCTGCGCCTACACCATCCTTGGCCACTCCGAGCGCCGCGAATACTACGGCGAGAATTCCGCCAAACTGGTCAAGAAGATCAATCTTGCCCTGGATAACGGCCTGAAGGTTATCTTCTGCGTCGGTGAGAAGCTGGCGGAACGCAAGATGGGCAATCATTTCGAAGTGGTCGGCGCCCAGATTTCCGAGGTGCTCTTCACGCTCACTCCCGAGCAGATGAAGCAAATCGTCATCGCCTACGAGCCCGTCTGGGCCATCGGCACCGGTGTTACTGCGACGGCCGAAGAAGCGCAGGAGATCCATGCCTTCATCCGCAAGACCATCGCGGCCCGTTTCGGCGAGGCCATTGCCGAGGAGACGACGATCCTCTATGGCGGCAGCTGCAAGCCTTCGAACGCCAAGGAGCTCTTCGCATGCCCCGACATCGACGGCGGCCTGATCGGCGGCGCCTCCCTCAACGCCGACGACTTCCTCGCCATCGCAAAATCATATTGATCTTTATCCGTAAATCAATACTTAATCCCGGGTCAAGCCCGGGATTTTTTTGCATTATCATGCGGGCTGTTCAGAAGCAGGCTTTGAGGATCTCGGCGATGTTGCGGGACTTGCCCATGGTGTAGAAGTGGACGGCGGGGACCCCGTGGGCGAGAAGGTCGCGGCACTGTGCCGTGCACCAGTCGGTGCCTATGCGGTAGACCGCTTCCTTGTCGTCGCCCGCCTTGCGCACCGCATCCGTGAGCTCGACCGGGATGTCGATCGAGAAACTCTCCGGCAGCAGCGCCACCTGCCGGGCCGTGGAAAGCGGCTTGAGGCCCGGAATGACCGGCACTGTGATGCCAGCGGCACGGCAAGCGTCTGCAAAGCGGTAGAAGAAGCTATTGTCGAAGAACATCTGGGTGATGATCACGTCGGCTCCGGCCTCCACCTTGCGCTTCAGGAACTCGATGTCCGTTTCTATGTTCGGCGCCTCGAAATGCTTTTCAGGGTAGCCGCCCACCCCGATGCAGAAGCTCCCGCCATTCTCCCGCTCGAACTCCCGTATTCCGGCAACCAGCTCGTTCGCATGCGCATATCCCTCAGGATCAGGGGTGAAGCGTTTCTCTCCGGCGAGCGAATCGCCACGCAGCGCCATCACGTTCTCAATGCCCATGAAACGGAAATCCTGCAGCAGCGCCTCCGTCTCATGTTTCGGCGTGCCCGCACAGATGAGATGCGGCACGACCTCGACCTGATAGCGGGCCTGGATGGCCGCGCAAACCGCCACGGAAGATACCCGGTTGCGTACGATGCGCCGGCGCCAGCTTCCGTCCGGCTGCTGGTCGAAACGCAGTTCGTCGCGATGGGTAGTCACGTTGATGTAGCGTGGAGCGAACTCCATGAGCGGCGCTACGCTCTCGAGCAATTCGTCCTTGCCTATGCCTGAGAGCGGCGGGACGATCTCGAGTGAAGGGAACGGAGCTCCTGAGCGGAGCAGGTCGGTGATTTTCATAGCAGATGCGACAGGAACAGCCTGGCCTCGGTTTCAGAGAAGCCGCGTGCTGCGGCATAGCGCCCGTACTGGGCCTGGCTGATGTGAAGTATATCGGGATATGAGGCTTGCGGATGGAAGACCACCAGGCCGCAGACAGACGCGGCGGGGATCATGGCGCAGGTGTCGGTGAGGGTGATGCCCAGCTTTTCAGATTCGGGCAGCAGGCGCAGGATGTCGCGCTTGAGGCTGTGGTCGGGGCAGCTGGCGTAGCCAGCGGCGGGCTTGAGTACCTTGACCCCGGGCCTGCTTATCCGTGCTTCCAGCTGACGGTCAAGCCATTGCGAAGCCGCTTCGGCCAGCGTTACCTTCACCGCGCGCCGTGTCATGCTGTCGTACTGGTTGCGGCATCCCTCGCAGTCGCAGCCCTCGGGATGGCGGAGGTCCTGCACGCTGAGCGCGAAGAGGCCGAGGGGACCGTATCCTTCGGAAGGGACGAAATCCGCCAGCGAGCGCCCGGGCTCCTCTTCCTGACGGAGCATGGGCAGCCGTACGCCGGTTTCCAGCACAATTTCGTCGCCATCGCGACGGGCTTTCAGCGCGAGCACGGACATCCTTATCTCCAGTTCGTTACGCTGCATGCATCCCTCGAGGACGGAGTGTGCTTCGGCTGTCAGGGCAGGGGCGGGATTGCCCTTCATGCCCCATGCCATGCGGAACACCCTGTCGTCGAAAAGGGGCAGGAGTTCAACCAGAGGCACTGTGAAACACCCCATGCCGCTGAAATCGTATTCCCCCGGCAGGAGATAGCTCTCAGCAGGGAACGGACTTGAAGTCGCCGAGGCTGCAGGCCTGGCGTTGCGATTCTCGTAGATACTCCTCAGCCTGGCCTGTTCTGCCCATTGCGCGGCTTCGAAAGCGTCGCGGTCGGCCAGGCATCGTCCGGCCATCACGGCCACCGAAGAAGCGTCCGGTGTGTAGAATACATGCTTGTAGAGAGGCGCGAGCTTGACCGCGGTATGAAGGGCAGAAGTGGTGGCTCCACCTATGAATAAAGGCGTGTCCAGCCCACGTGCGGACATCTCGCGGCAGAGCTCCTCCATCTGGAAGAGCGAAGGAGTGATCAGTCCGCTCACGCCGATGATAGCCGCATCGTACTCCCGTGCCGCTTCGAGTATGCGCTCCTTGTCGACCATCACGCCCAGGTCGACCACTTCGAAGCCGTTGCAGCGCAGCACTATGCCGACTATGTTCTTGCCTATGTCGTGGACGTCGCCCTTTACCGTGGCCTGGATGACCACAGGGCGTGAGGACGACTGCTCCCCGGAGTTTTCCATGTAGGGTTCCAGCACGGCGACGGCGTCTTTCATCAGTTTGGCCGACTTGACAACCTGCGGCAGGAACATCTTTCCGGCACCGAACTGCGTGCCCACCTGCACCATGCCGGCCATCAGCGGGCCCTCGATCACCTGCACCGCCGAACCCAGGGCCTCGAGGCAGCGCATCACGTCGCCCGCCAGGTCGGAGGCCTTCCCGGCGACGATGTCGGCCGCAAGACGCTCCCCGGGATTCATGTCGGGCACCGTTTCCGCAGGAGCCGTGCCGGCTTCCTTCTGCGCGAGGTACTGCGCGGCCAGGGCTGTGAGGCGTTCCGTGGCCTCGGAATCGCGGGCCAGGATCACATCTTCCGCGGCCTGGCGCAACTGCGGGTCCAGAGTATCGTAGGGCTTGAGCTGGGCAGGATTGACTATCGCCATGTCGAGCCCTGCGCGTGTGGCATGGTAGAGGAAGACCGTGTGCATGGCGGCGCGCACCGGCTCGTTGCCGCGGAAGGCGAACGAGAGGTTGGAGATGCCGCCGGAAGTGTAGCAGCCCGGAAGGTTCCGCTTGATCCAGCGCACGGCTTCGATGAAGTCGGCCCCGTAACGGTCGTGCTCGGCGATGCCCGTGCCCACCGAGAGCACGTTGACGTCGAAGATTATATCTTTTGGAGAAATGCCGGCCCCGGTGAGCAGGCAGTAGGCCCGCTTGCAGATGGCGGTCTTGCGCTCATAGGTCGTGGCCTGGCCTTCCTCGTCGAAGGCCATCACGACCATCGCGGCCCCGAGCCTATGTATCTCGCTGGCCCTGGCCAGGAAGGCATCCTCGCCTTCCTTCAGGCTTATGGAATTGACAATGCATTTGCCCTGGGCGTTCTTCAGCCCGGCCAGGATGCAGTTCCAGTCCGAAGAGTCTATCATCAGGGTAGCCCGGGCCACGGCTGGGTCGTTCTGCAGCAGGCGCACGAAGCGCTCCATCGCCTCCGGGCCGTCGAGCAGGGCATCGTCCATGTTGATGTCGATGATGGCGGCTCCGCCAGCTATCTGGTCGGCGGCCACCTGCAATGCCGACTCGTAGTCGCCCGCGGCGATGAGCCTGGCAAACTTGCGGGAGCCGGCCACGTTGGTCCGCTCGCCTATGAGGGCGAGATTGTTGTGCTTCACGTCGAGGGTCACCCTTTCCAGGCCGCTGACGCTGAGCAGGGGCGAAGGTTCGGGCAATGGCCTTGGCTGCAGCTTGCCGACAGCGCGGCGTATTGTGGCTATGTGTGCGGGAGTGGTGCCGCAGCAGCCGCCAAGTATGTTCACCAGCCCGGCTTCGGCTATGCGTAGCAGCGAAGCGGCCATGGGTTCCGGCCCTTCGTCGTATTCGCCCATGGCGTTGGGCAGGCCGGCGTTGGGATAGCAGATCACGGGCACGTCGCTGAAGGCGGCTATCTGCTCCACGAGCGTCGTCATGGCCTCCGCGCCCAGCGAGCAGTTGATGCCGAAGGCGGTCAGGGGATAGTGTGAGACGGCGGCATGGAAGGCTTCCAGGGTCTGCCCTGTGAGGGTCCGGCCGCTACGGTCGCTCACCGTGACCGAGACTATGGCGGGGAATCCGGGACGCACCCGGGCCAGGGCGTCGAGGGCTGCCTTGGCGTTGAGGGCGTCGAAACAGGTCTCTATCTGGATGATGTCGACACCGCCTTCGATGAGTGCTTCTATCTGTTCGCGGTAGGTGGCGCTCATCTCGTCGAAGCTGAGGGCCCGCGATGCGGGGTCGGCTATGTCGGAGCTGAGGGTCAGCGACTTGGAAGTTGGCCCTACGCTACCCGCCACCCATACTTCGCGTCTGGCGGCGTCGGCTTCGCGGCGGGCGATGCGTGCCCCGGCGAGTGCCAGTTCCGCAGCCCTGTCGGAAAGCCTGTATTCCAGCTGGGAGATGCGGTTGGAGCTGAAGGTGTTTGTCTCGATGATGTCGGCACCGGCTTCGATGTAGGCGCGGTGCACCCGCGCTATGGCTTCTGGATCAGAAAGATTGAGCGCGTCGAAGTTGCCGCTTTTCCCGGAGCGCTGCAGCATCGTGCCCATCGCCCCGTCGAGCAGCAGTATCCTTTCCTGCATTGCCTTGCGCAAATCCCGGTCCGGCTTCATGGTGCAAATGTAAGCATTATTCCTTATCTTTGCGTTCATGAGAAACGAACAAAGGGAAGTCTGGATAGACTGGATGCGCGTGGTCGCGTGCCTGCTCGTAATGTTGGTGCATTCCACCGAGCCTTTTTACCTTGGCGGCGAAGGTTCCAGGGTATTGACAAGGGGCGATGCCTTCTGGGTGTCTTTCTTCGAGATGATATCGCGTGCCTGCGTGCCGCTCTTCGTCGTGGCTTCGAGCTACCTGCAGTTCCCGCTGCACTATCCCACCGGGGAGTTCTTCCGTCGCCGTGCGGTGCGCATCCTTATCCCTTTCGCCGTATGGACGGTGTTCTACGCGCTGGTCTGGGGTGAGCCGGTGGAAAACTTCAGGAGCCTGCTTCTAAACTTCAACTATGCCGCCGGGCACCTCTGGTTCGTCTACATGCTCTGCGGCCTCTACCTGCTGATGCCGCTCCTCTCGCCCTGGGCTGAGAAGGTCGGCAAAAAGGAGCTCGGCTTCTACCTCGGCCTCTGCCTGCTGACCACTATCTTGCCCTATGTCCGTGAGGCTTTCGGGGGCTCGGCCCCGGTCATCTACGGGCCTACCGGAATTCCCAATCCTGCGCGTTACCCGCTCTGGGGCGAGGCCAGCTGGAATGCCTACGGCCTGCTCTACTACTTCTCGGGCTTCATCTTCTACCTCCTCATGGGGCTGTACCTTCGCAGGTTCGTCGGCGAGCTTTCCTGGAAGAAGACCTGGGCCGTTGTGGCGCCCTGCCTGATAGCAGGCGGAGCCCTGACCTTCGGCGGTTTCTACCGCCGCATCCTCGCCGATGCCGTGAGCTTCCCCTTCGAAGGCCCGGTGGGCTTTGCGGCCCTTTGGGAGACGCCCATATGCAACGACACCATCGGCGTGGCGCTGATGACCATCGGGACTATGCTGCTGCTTCGCAAGCTCAGTTCTTCAGGCTCATTCTACCGCAAGGCCGTGGTTCCGGCATCGGAAGCCGGCTATGGCATCTATCTGAGCCACCTTTTCATACTGTTGTTCTTCTCCGGCCTTTACCGCAATGCGATGGGGGTAGGCGAGGCTGGAATCCTGGGTTTCTGGACGACGCCGGCTGAGATACTGCTTATCACCGTCTCTTCATTCGTCTGCACCGCTGTCTTCTGCATCGTGGTGAGGAAGATTCCGCGTGTGGGGCGCTGGATAGTGGGATAGGATATGTTTCCGGACGCTTTTGTAAGCCAATTGCGGGAAGACCTCGGCCCAGGCAGGGCTGAAGCCGTGCTTGCGGGGCTGTCTTCCGAGCCCGAGGTGTCCGTGCGGGTCAATCCGTTCAAGACCAGCCTTCAGGTGTTGCGGGAGCATTTCGGCGCCATCGCTTCCGACCCCGTGGCATGGGCTCCTGACGAGGGTTTCTATCTTTCCGAGAGGCCGTCGTTCACCTTCGACCCCTGGTTCCATGCCGGGGCATACTACGTACAGGAGGCTTCTTCGATGTATGTCGGCGCCCTGTTCGACAAAGCCGTCGCGGCGCTTGGCCGCAGCACAGGCCTGCACGTGCTCGACCTTTGCGCCGCGCCCGGCGGCAAGACCACCCATCTGCTTTCACGGCTCGACTCTTCTTCACTTCTGGTAGCCAATGAGACAGTTTCTTCCCGTGCCACCGTCCTCGCCGAAAACGTCGCGCGCTGGGGCCGGTCGGACGTCGCGGTGACCTCGTCCGACCCTTCGGCCTTCGCTGCGCTGAAGGGCTTTTTCGAGCTGGCGGTGGTGGACGCTCCCTGTTCCGGGGAGGGGATGTTCCGCAAGGACCTGCGGGCCCGCGGGGAGTGGTCGCCCGACACCGTGAAGCTTTGTGCCGGACGCCAGCGCCGCATAGTCTCCGACATGTGGCCTGCCCTGCGCCCCGGCGGCTTCATGATCTATTCCACCTGCACCTTCAACCGCTTCGAAAACGAGGACAACGTGGCGTGGATATGCGGCGGGCTGGGGGCCGAGGCCCTGGAGATGCGTCATTTCTATCCCGGGGAAGACCGTGGCGAGGGCTTTTTCGCTGCGCTGCTCCGCAAAAACGTCTGAGTCATGAAGCTGGTGGACAGAAAAGATATGATAAAGCAGCTGTCAGAGCCTCTGGCAGAGGTTCTCCCGCTGCTGGAAAGGCATCTGAGGGTCATAGCGTCCGGGACGGCCGTCGCAACGCGCAAAGGTCGCGACCTGGTGCCGGAGGCCGATTTCGCGATGGCATGCGAGCGCTCTGATGTCCCGGGCCTGCAATACTCCGTAATCGAAATCTCGCGTGAGGAGGCCATCCGCTTCCTGTCCCGCGAGCCTCTCCCGCTGCCCGACGCGCCCCGGGGCTACCTGCTCCTGACCTGCGAAGGCCTCGGCCTGGGCTTCGTAAAGAACCTCGGCTCCCGCACCAACTCCCTTCTTCCCGCCACCCGCCGCATCCGTACCAAAGAACATTATCATTGAAATAACAATCACAAAGGCATGAAAGACTTTACTTATTATACTCCCACGGACGTGGTTTTCGGCAGGGGTGCCGAGGAGCATGTCGCAGAAATGGTCGTGCGGCACGGCGGACATAAGGTGCTGGTACATTTCGGAGGCCGGAGCGCCAGGGATTCGGGCTTGCTCGACAAGGTGCTCGGCCAGCTCCGTGAGGCAGGGACAGACTTTATCACCATGGGCGGCGTAGTCCCCAATCCCCGGCTCTCACTGGTGAAGGAAGGGATTGCCCTCTGCCGCAGGGAAGGGGTCGACATGATACTCGCTGTCGGAGGCGGAAGCGTGATCGATTCGTCGAAAGCGATAGCCTACGGCATGCCCTACGAAGGAGATGTCTGGGACTTTTTCACTGGAAAGGCACAGCCTGATACGAGCGTTCCCGTCGGCTGTGTGGTGACCATTCCCGCAGCCGGCAGCGAGATGAGCGACTCCTGCGTGATCACCGACGAGGCCCACGACGACAAGCGCGGCTTCTCCAGTCCGCTGGGCCGCGCCCGCTTTGCCATCATGAACCCCGAACGTACCTTCACCCTTCCCAAATGGCAGACCGCCGCGGGAGTTGCCGATATCATGATGCATACCATGGAGCGCTATTTCTCCCCCGACACCGACATGGATCTCACCGACGGCCTCGCGGAAGCCCTGTTGCGCTCGATGAAGGAAAATGTTTTCAAGGTTTTGGAGGATCCCCGTAACTACCGCGCCCGAGCCCAGATCATGTGGGGCGCCAGCCTTTCGCACAATGGCCTGACCGAGTGCGGCCTGCAGCGCGACTGGGCATGCCACAAGCTCGAGCACGAACTCAGCGGCCTCTTCGACGTGACGCACGGCGCCGGTCTGTCGGCAATCTGGCCCTCATGGGCACGCTATGTATATAAGGAGAACGTCGGACGTTTCGTCCAGTTCGCCGTCAATGTGATGGGCGTACCCAACGATTTCTCCGACCCCGAGGCGACCGCCCTGAGCGGCATAGCCGCCATGGAACGCTTCTACCGCGCCATAGGCATGCCTGCCAATCTCCCGGAACTGATGGGCCGCCAGCTTACGGAAGATGAAATCCGCGAGCTCGCCCGGCGTTGCAGCCACGACGGAGCCATCACGGTCGGCAACTTCAAGGTCCTGAACCGCAAGGACATGGAAGCGGTCTACCGGGCCGCGAACCGGTAAGGTGCAAAGACACCAATAAAAAACGTCTCCCTTTCGTGAAGAAGGGGAGACGTTTCTGTAAGACAGCCGCTATTTCACGATGATCTCCTTGACAGGTTCGACGGGCAGCAGCACGCGGTTCACGGGCCAGCTCTGGGGCTTGGCCTGCTTGAAGGCCGCGGTGGCGCGGATGTCGGCTGAGGAGGCGCCGAAGCGAACGGTGTAGTTGCCTGCGGCCATCTCCCAGGCGGAGGCCTCTTCGTTGAAGGAAGCCAGCGTGTAAGGGTCGATGGTCACGGTCACGGTCTCGGAGGCGCCGGGGGCCAGTTTCGAGGTCTTGGCGAAGCCCTTGAGTTCGTAGACGGGCTTCACGAGTCCGCCGTCAGGTGCGGTCACATAGACCTCGACTATCTCCTTGCCGGCCACGGAGCCGGTGTTGGTCACGGTCACGGAGGCAGTCACCTTGCCGGACTTGTCGACCTTGACCACGGGCTTGCCGTAGCTGAAGGTGGTGTAGCTCAGGCCGTAGCCAAAGGGATACGACACGGGCTTGCCTGCGGTGGCGAAGTAGCGGTAGCCCACCCAGATGCCTTCGGCGTAGTTGGTGTAGTCTATGTCCTTCACCAGGTTGCGGCGGAAGGTGCCGCCTCCCATGAGGGCTGCAAAGTCGATGGAGTTTGAGCCGTGGTAGTTGAACGGGAAGTTGTACGACGAAGGGATGTCGAGGTAGCTCACGGGGAAGGTCATCGGGAGCTTTCCGGAAGGATTGGCTGAGCCGCAGAGCACGTCGGCCACTGCCAGACCGCCTTCCTGGCCCGGAGTCCAGGCAAGCAGGACCGCGTCGGGAATGTGCTTCCAGGAAGCGGTCTCGATGACGCCGCCGATGTTGAGCACCACGATGAGCTTCTTGCCGGCGGCATGGTAGACGTCGGCGAGCTCCTGCATCAGCTTGCGCTCCTGGCCGGTGAGGGTCCAGTCGCCGTCGGCGGCCTTGCGGTCGTCGCCTTCACCAGCGTTGCGGGAGATGGTCAGCACTGCGATGTCGGTCACGGGAAGTTTCTTCTCGATAAAGTTGCGGGAGACTTCCATCTCGGGGACCACGGGGTCACCCAGAAGGATACCCATGCCACCTCCTGAAGCGTTGTTGCGCAGGCTGGTCTTCGTGAAGTTGATGTACTGCTCATACCAGTCCTGGATGTCGGAGTCGACCTCGATGCCGTTGGCCTTGAAGCCGTAGGCCACATTGCGGACGTAGGCCTTGTTCACGTTGCCGGAACCGGTGCCGCCGGCGATGAAGTCGTAGGAGCCGGTACCGTAGAGGGCCACCTTTTTCACGTCCTTGAGCGGCAGCACGCCGTTGTTCTCCAGGAGCACGAGGCCTTCGGAAGTGGCTTCGCGGACGAGCTCGGCATGGCCCTTGAGGTTAGGCTTGTTGGAGTATTTGTAGCCCTGGAAACGGGGAGTGCGGACGATGTATTCCAGCATGCGGCGCACGTTGCGGTCGAGTTCGTCCTGCGAGATAGCACCGGAGTTGACACCGGCGACGATGCGTTCGATCTCATTCTCCATGCCGGGCTCCATCAGGTCGTTGCCGGCCTTGACGGCAGCCACGGTGCCTTCCTTGTTGCCCCAGTCGGTCATCACTATGCCCTTGAAGCCCCATTCGTCGCGCAGGACCGTGGTCAGCAGGTCATAGCTCTGCTGGGTGAAGGTGCCGTTGAGCTTGTTGTACGACGACATGACGGTCCAGGGGTCGGACTCCTTGACCACGATCTCGAAGCCCTTGAGGTAGAGTTCGCGCAGGGCCCTGGGGTTGATGCGGGAGTCGTTCTGCATGCGGTTCACCTCCTGGTCGTTGGCGGCGAAGTGCTTGGCGCTCACGCCCACTCCGTTGCTCTGTACGCCGCGGATGTAGGCCGCGGAGGTCTTGCCGGCCAGCAGCGGGTCTTCGGAGAAATATTCGAAGTTACGGCCGCAGAGCGGGTTGCGGTGCAGGTTCTGGCCGGGGGCAAGGAGCACGTCGACTCCGTATTCCTTGACTTCCTCGCCCATGGCGGTGGTCAGCTGCTCCACTAGGGGCAGGTTCCAGGTCGAGGCGAGTACCGTACCCACGGGGAAGCCGGTGCAGTAGAACGTGGCGTCGGTGCCCTGGCGGGTAGGGTTGATGCGCAGGCCGGCTGGGCCGTCGGCAACTACGGTAACGGGGATGCCGAGGCGCTCGACGGGGCGGGTCGTACCCGCGGCTCCGGAGACGAGGGTCTCGCTGGAAGCGGTCATCGAACCGGCGACCATGGAGCCCCAGCCGCCGCCCACCAGGAGAGTGGCTTTCTCCTGCAGGGTCATGGCCTTGAGGACGTCGTCGATATTGTCGGCGCTGAGCTTGGGCTGTGCAGACATGGTGAGCGTGCAGAGCACTGCGGTAAGGATCAGAAAGAATTTCTTCATATCAATGGTGTTGGTTTTGGCTTATTTGAACAGCTTAGGTGCGAAGGTGTTGAGGTAGAGCCTCCAGTTGGCCCACACGTGGCCGCCGTCGGAGACGAAGTACTCGTGGTCGAGGCCCTGCTCCAGAAGTTTCGCGTGCATCTCCTCCGCTCCCTTGAAGAGGAAGTCGGTGTTGCCGCATGCCAGGAAATAGAGCTTCACGCCGGCTTTCTTCAGGGCAGCGATCTGCTCGGGGGTGGCGCTGCCTGCAGCGGAGAGCGGGCAGATGTAGTCGAAGAGCTCCGGATAGAGGATGGAGGCGGAGATGGTGTGTCCGCCGCCCATCGACAGGCCGGCGATGGCGCGTGCGGACGGCTTGGCAATCGCACGGAAGTTCTTCTCGATGAAGGGCACGATCTCAGTGCAGAGGCTCCTTACGTAGCCGTTCATGATGAGGTCACGCTCGGCTTCGCTCATCTTCTCGAAGGCCTCGCGGTCCCAGCGGTTGGCCATGGGCTTCTCCGGGATGTTGAGGGTGCGGGCTGCAGCCTGGTTGGCGTTGCCGTTGGGCATGACCACGATCATAGGCTCGGCCAGGCCCTTCTCGATGAGGTTGTCGAGGATCTGTGCCGTGCGGCCCATCGAGATCCAGGCTTCCTCGTCGCCACCTGCTCCGTGGAGCAGATAGAGCACGGGATACTTCTTCTTGGTGTTCTTCTCGTAGCCGTAGGGGGTGTAGACGGTCAGGCGGCGGTCCATGCCAAGGAGGTCGCTGTGGTACCAGGGATGGCTCACGGTGCCGTGCTGGGTGGCCTCGACATAGTTTTCGGTGCGCTGGCCGGGGACTATGAGCATGGGCAGGTAGCGCGTGCCGTCGCGCTGCACGAGCACGTTCTGAGGGTCGTTGACCGACACGCCGTCGACCACGAAGTTATAGGTGTAGAGCTCGGGGTCGGGGAGGGGGATCTTCACTTCCCAGACGTTGTTCTCGCCGCGGGTCATGTCGATGGTGCCTGTCCAGGGGTTGGGCATCCACGAGCCGCTGAGCTTCACGATGGTGGCATAGTCGGCCTTGAGCCGGAAGGTTACGCTGTCGCCGACGATCTCGGGCGAAACAATGGGTTTCTGGTTGCCCCAGAAGGCGAAGTTGGTGAGTTCCTGTGCCTGGAGGCTGAAGGTCAGTGCCAGCGCCAGGGCAAGGGTGGTGAGGATGTTTTTCATATGATTTTTAATGGTTGATAAATATATGCGGATATGTTGAATCATTTGAAGAGCCTGGGTGCGAGGGCCTGGAGGTCGGCGCGCCAGGTGGCCCAGCTGTGGCCGGCCTGGGCGTTCTCGACATATTCGTATTTCAGGCCCGCGGCGTCGAGCTCCCTGCGGGTGTTGACGCAGTTCTGGTAGGCGATGTCGGCGGGACCGCCCTGGGAGTAGACCATCATCTTGAAGCTGTCGTTCATCTTCCCGGCGTTCTCATGGACTTTCAGGCGCTTCGCCTCATCGGCAGGCTCGCGTCCCGGCATGAAGGAGGAGCTCATGACCCATACCCAGGAGAACTTGTCGATATTGTTGAAGGCCACTTCCATGGTCTCCATGCCGCCCATGGACAGGCCGGCGACCGCACGGTTGTCCTTGTCGGTGAGGACACGGTAGTTGGCTTCGATAAAGGGGACCACGTCGGTCATCATGTCCTTGGCGAAGGGAGGGACCTCGTCGGGAACGTCGGTGATGGTTCCGTTGGGCATGACCACGACCATGGGTACCATCTTCCCCTCGGCGAGAAGGTTGTCGAGTATCCAGCCGGCTGCGCCTACTCCGGGCCATGAGGCGTCGTTGTCGCCTCCGCCGTGGATCAGGTAGAGCACCGGAAGGGGCTCCAGGGATTTCTCATACCCAGCAGGGGTCCAGACGTGCATGCGGCGCAGGCAGCCGAGCGTACTGGAGTAGTACCAGCGCTGGGCGATAGCGCCGTGGGGCACGTCCTTCACATAGCCTTCGCCAACCGTCAGGATAGAGGCCTGTTCTGCGGAAAGCGGTGCCTTGGGGTCCTGCACCCGTACGCCGTCGACCAGGAAGCTGTAGCGGAAGCAGCCCTCGCCAAGGCCCTGGCACAGACCGCTCCATACGCCGTTTTCGGCTTTGGTGAACTTCACGGGATTGCCCCAGGGAAGGTCGCCCGTAACGCCTACGGCCTGGGCCTGGGGTGCATAGATCTGGAAGAGTACGCCGCCGTCGGGCAGCACTATGGTAGAACGCAGAGTGTCGTTGGGCGTAGGCTGACGGAACCAGCCCTGTGCCGAGACAGAGACCGTGAGGGCCAGCGCAAAGAGGAGGAGGATGATTTTCTTGATCATATCCGTGAGTATTGGTTTTTTTCTTTATCTCCTGCAAAATTAGCCATTCGACTCCTAAAATCCGGGCGGATTCTGACTAAATGTTTTTCTCGGTGTTCAATTAATGCCGTCGTTGGAAAAGGATCGTATGCTTAAAGGATTTTCTTGCTAAATTCACACCATAATTTAAAAACCATCCAATGAAGAAACTTGTATCATTCGCAGTGCTGCTCGCATTCCTGGCAGCCGCATGCTCCAAGCCTGTCGCCCCGCAGGACCGCCTGCTGGCCCATGAACAGGAGATAGACGCGCTGATCGCGCAGATGACCCTAGAAGAAAAGGTGGAGATGCTCCACAGCAAGACCAACATGTCGTCGGCAGGCGTAGAGCGCCTTGGCATCGCCGACATGCACTATGCCGACGGACCTTTCGGCATACGCGAGGAAGGCCAGCCCAACGGCTTCATGCCCGCCGGCTGGACCCTGGACTCCGCCACATATTTCCCCACCGGTTCGGCCCTGGCCGCCACGTGGTCGGAAGACATGGCCTATCTCTACGGTACGGGCATGGGAAAGGAGGCGCGCCTCAGGGGCAAGGACGTGATACTCGGCCCCGCCGTGAACATCCAGCGCCTGCCCGTGGGCGGACGCACCTACGAATACCTGAGTGAGGATCCCATGCTCTCCGCGGCCCTCGCGCTCTATTATACCAAGGGCGTGCAGGACGAAGGTACGGCAGTGTGCATCAAGCACTTCGCCGTCAACAACCAGGAGACCAACCGCGGCAGCGTCGACGCCCAGCTGGACGAAAGGACCCTGCGCGAGATCTACCTCAAGCCCTTCGAGCGCGCCATCAGGGAAGGCGGCGCCATGAGCGTGATGCCGGCCTACAACAAGGTGAACGGCGACTACTGCTCCGAAAACGAGCACCTTCTCAATGAGATACTACGCGGCGAGTGGGGCTTCAAGGGCTTCACCGTCTCCGACTGGGGAGGGACCCACAGCACCATGGGCGCCATGCTGCACGGCCTCAACGTGCAGATGACCGGCAGCAACTATCTCGGCCAGCCCGTCATCGACTCCATCGCCACCGGCGCCCTGACCGAAGAGCAGGTGGACGAGAAGGTACGCCAGATACTCCGCGTGCGCTTTGCAGTCGAAGCAGTGCCCGAAGATGTGGCCAACACCGTCATGACCTCGCAGCCCGAGTCGCAGGCCATCGCCCGCCAGGTCGCTGAAAAGGCCATCGTGCTGCTCAAGAACGACGGCGTGCTGCCTGTCGCTCCTGAAGTGAAGAAGATAGCCGTCATCGGCCAGAACGCCGTGCTCAAGACCCAGAGCGGCGGCATGGGCGCCGGTGTGAAGGCACTCTACGAAGTGACCCCGCTCGAAGGCATCACCAGCCGCGCCGCGGAGGCAGGCGTCGAGGTCGCCTATGCGCCCGGCTACAGGAACTACGCCCGCCGCATGTGGGGTCCGCAGGTCCTTGGCCCGCTCGAGACGGCACAGATAGACGAGGCTGCCGACCCCGAACTTCTGGCCGAAGCCGTCGCGCTGGCCAGGGACGCTGACATGGTCATCTTCTTCGGCGGCACCAACAAGAACATCGAGACCGAAGGCTCCGACCGCAAGGACATCAAGCTGCCCTGCGGACAGGAGACCCTGGTCCAGGCCCTTTACGAAGCCAATCCCAGGCTGGCGACCGTGCTGATCTCCGGCGGTCCCACCGACCTGCAGGTGCTCGAACCCGTCTCGCCCGCCATCGTCCAGGGCTGGTGGAACGGCACCGAGGGCGGCACTGCGCTCGCGGAAGTGCTCTTCGGCGACATCGCCCCCTCGGGCAAACTGCCCTTCACCTTCCCTGTGAAACTGGAGGACAGCCCGGCCTACGCTCTGGGCAACTTCCCCGACAAGAATACCGGCGGCGACCTCTTCACCCTGATGTACCGCCCCGATGTACTGGCCATGACTCCCGAGCAGCGCCAGGCCTTCATCGACGCACTGCCCAAGCCGGTGTCGCAGTATACTGAAGGCCCGCTGGTGGGCTACCGCTGGTTCGACACCAGGGAAGTCAAGCCCATGTACGCCTTCGGCCACGGCCTCTCCTATGTGGACTTCGGCTATGGCGACATGAAGGCTTCCGCCGGGAAGAAGGGCGTGAAAGTGTCGTTCGTCCTGACCAACGAAGGCTCGATGCCTGCCGACGAGGTGGTACAGCTCTACGTGCGCCGCATCGGTTCCGAGGTCGAATGGCCCGACAAGGAGCTCAAGGCCTTCCGGCGCGTCAGTCTCAGGGAGGGCGAAAGCAAGAAGGTAGTCCTTGAGATTCCCGTCGAGGACCTGCGCTACTGGAATGTTGAGAAGAATGCCTGGGACCTGGAGCACGGCAAGCTCGAACTCCTGCTCGGTTCCGCGTCCGACGACATCCGTCAGACAGCAGAAGTGACGATTTAGCGAGACCTCTTTACCCTACGTACTCGGAGGGCGGGACGCCGAACTGCTTCTTGAAGGAAGTGGAGAAGTGTGACAGGGTGTTGAAACCTGTCATCCAGGCGATTTCACTCATGTTGTGCTTCCCTTCCTTCAGGAGGTCGGCGGCGCGGTTGAGCTTGTAGCGCTTGAAGAAGACCGACGGATTCTCGCCCGTGAGCCCCTTCACCTTGTAGTAGAACTTGGTGCGGGAGATTTTCATCATCCCGGCTATCTGCGACACGTCGAGGTCGGTGTTGTCGAGTTCCTTTTCCATCAGGGCGTAAAGCTGCTTCATGAACAGGGCGTCGCGCGGAGTGAGCGCTTCAGGCTCAATGTCTTCTGCGGTAGTGACTTCGCCGAGCTTGCGCCTCACCTTGTCGCGGTTGTCCAGCAGCGACTTGACCAGGGCTGTCAGGTAGGCGGGCTGGAAGGGCTTGGTCACGTAGGCGTCGGCGCCCTTGCCCAGGCCTTCCACCTGGTTCTCGACGGCCACCTTGGCCGTGACGAGGATTACGGGGATGTGGCTCAGCTGCAGGTCGGCCTTGACCTTCTCGCAGAGTTCGTAGCCGCTCATGCCCGGCATCACCACGTCGCTGACCAGCAGGTCCGGCGGTTCCCCGGCCATCCCGGCCATGGCGGAATCGGCGTCGAAATACACGTTGACCCGGTAGGCCGGCTGCAGCAGTACCTTCACGTAGTTGGCCACGTCGATGTCGTCGTCCACAACGGCTATGAGGCGCTGGCAGCTCTCCGGCTCGGCTGCTGGAACATCTGTGACTGTCGGCATGGAAACGATCTCCTGCGGCCGCTCCGTTCTCTCGTCCTCGGTGTAGGAGGACGCGCTCACGGGGAGGATGAAGCGGAAGATCGAGCCGCCTTCAGGCCGGTTCCAGGCCTTGAGATAGCCGTGATGCAGCTCGGTCAGCGCGCGGGCGTAGAACAGTCCTATGCCCGTCCCCTGGGTGTCCTTCTTCTCGTCGGAGCGGTAGAAGCGCTCGAAGATTTTCTCTATCTCGCCTTCCGCGATGCCGCTGCCCGTGTCGGATACGGCGAAGCATGCGTACTGCTGGTCGGTGTCCTTGTCCGTAAGCTTGAAGAGCCCGGAGAGTTCCTCGCGCGGCAGCACGTCGAAGGACAGGGTCACCTTGCCTCCCGACGGGGTGTATTTCATCGCGTTGGAGAGCAGGTTCATCGTGATTTTCTGCACCTTGTCGACATCGGCCCACATCACGAAGGGTTCCTCCAGCCCCTGGGCCGAGAGCTCGATTTTTTTCGAATCGGCGTTGAAGCGGAAGAGTTCCACGGTGCTCTGGAGAGGGGCCACGACGTCGGTCTTGGCTACCTTCAGCTGCAGCTTGCTGTTGCCTATGCGGTTGAAGTCGAGCAGCTGGCCCACCAGCGAAAGCATCCAGGTGGCGTTGCGCTGTATGATGCCCACCAGCTTGCGGTCGCGTCCCTTCACCCCCTCCGATACCGCCAGTTCCGCCGCCGGTCCAGCGATCATGGTCAGGGGGGTGCGGAACTCGTGGGCTACGTTGGAGAAGTAACCCATCTGTATCTTGTTGAGGCGCTGTTCCTGCTCCTTCTCGTTGCGCTCGCGTTCATGCGCGTGCTGCACGCGCCGGATGCGCCGGTAAAGATGCCATGCCAGCATGACCAGTCCGGCGAAAAAGAGAATCTGCAGCAGGATGGCCCACCAGGAGCGGTACCATGGCGGCATGATGCGGATCTGCAGGGAGTCTTCGGTCTCGACTATGCTGCGGTTGTTGTTGGTGATGCGGACGCGGAAGGTGTAGCGGCCGGGCGGCAGGTTGGCGAACCAGGCTTCGTGGCTGGTCCCGGCGTCAATCCAGTCGCGGTCGAAGCCCTCCAGCTTGTAGAAGTACCTCACGCGCTCGTGTTCGCTGTAGTCCAGTGCGGCGAAGGAGATGCTGAAGCCGTTCTGGCTGTCGCGTATGACTATGTCGGGATGCTGGCTGAGCACCCGGTCTATCGGGGCGTCGGGGCCTGGCGTCACGAGCTTGTTGAGAACCTTGAGGTCTTCGAACACCAGCGGCACAGTGCGGCGCTGGGCTACGTCGATGGGGTTGAAGACGGTCAGGCCATGTGTGCCTCCGAAGATCACAGTGCCGTCGGAGAGCAGGCAGGAGGCCCTGTCGGAGAACTGGTTGCCGCCAATGCCGTCGGCGGAGTAGTAGTTGATGAATTCGCCGACCGTGCGGTCGTAACGGCCGAGGCCGTAGAGCGTTGACACCCAGATGTTGCCGAGCCTGTCTTCGAGGATGGAGCAGATGTCGTCGCAGGGCGTGCCGGGAACCGGCCCGGAGATTTTGCGCTGGCGCATGTGCCTGAGCAGACCGTTGCCCTTAGTGCCCATCCACAGGTCGCCGCCGCTGTCATGGAAAAGGGAGGTGGGCACCAGCACCGGACGCTGGATGCATTCGGCGGCCTCGTCGGGCGAGAGATGGAGTTGTACCGACTTGCCGGAGATGGTATTGAGTTCCAGCAACGGGATGCCGTGGGCGGCAAGGAGCAGGCGTCCGGGTTCTCCCGGCGTGATGTCGTAGACAAAGGGCATGGCAGGGTCGCCGGGGTAGGGGCAGAGGGTCACGCTGCGCGATGCCTTGTCGTAGCGCGCCAGGTCGGAAGAGAAGCCGCCCACCCATATTTGTCCCATCTCGTCCTGGGCTATCGCTAGCGGGTGGGGGAAGGCAAAATGGTCGACCAGGCTCAGCCTTTCCTGTACGTATCTGCAGTGTACGACCTGGTATTTGTCGGCGAAAAGCAGCCAGAGTTCGCCTTCGGCGTCGCAGAAGACCTTCGAACAGCGTATGTAGCCGATATGTGTGTCTTGCAGGAGGTGGGAGACCTCGACTTTCCTCAGCTGCGCGCCGGAGGGTTCCCAGACATAAAGGCCGTCGCGGAGGGTGGATATCCACAGACGCCCTTCGCGGTCTGCGCAGAGCGAGACGACGGTCTTGCCCACGAAACGGGAGGTCAGGTATTTGTTGCTGTTGAAACCGTCCTTGTAGTCGTATGAGGTGGCGTAGCCCTGGTCGGTGGTGCCGAACCAGAGGTTCTGGTGGCTGTCGCGGTAGATGATGCGGATTTCGGCGTCCGGCACGTCGTAGGGGAAGTCGGGATCGCTCTGGTGCATCAGGCGTCCCGTGCTCCGCTGCCAGCAGAACATGCCGGTGCCAATTACGTCCAGAAGCAGGGTCTTGTCGTCGACCGCGAAGATGTAGTCCACGTCGCCCTTCATCAGGCGGGGTTCACGCCGTATCGCTTCCGGCAGAGGCTTCCACGAACGGGTGCGGGTGTCATAGATGGCGAGGTTGCCCATGCCGGCGAGCCATATCTCGCCCCCGCCGGCATTGCACATGTGGTATGCGGTGAAGGGCAGGGCGACCGGCTCGACCATGGAGAAATCGGGCATGTCGAAGCCGTGCAGTTCCCTGCCGGCTGCCGAGAGAACCCAGAGGCGGTTACCGTCCCAGGCTTCGGCGGGGAAGCCGAAGGCGTTGTATTCCCTTACCACGGGGACGAGGGTCCCGCCGCCGGCGTCAAGCCAGAACAGGGTCTCGGTGTTGGTGAAAAGCAGCTGTCCGTCGGGAGTCTCGAGTATGCGGCGTACGTTCTGGTTTCCGTCGGGCATGGCGATGCGCCGGAAAGTGCCTGTCCCGGTGCGGAAAGCCACTCCGCATGCTGTGGCGGCCCAGAGCCTTCCGTCGCGTCCGCAGTGCACGTCGTTGACCTGGTTGTCTGGCAGACCGAGGGTGTCGCGGGTGCAGAAGTACTGGTGGTACTCATGTACGTTGTATTTGTTGAGGCCCCGGGAGGTGGCTATCCAGAGATGACCGTCTGCGTCTTCAGCGAAGGCGTTGACCTTCTGGTTAGAGAGGGCGTCGGATATGACGACGGCCCCCTCCTGACCGGCGTCGGTTACGGCCGGGTGAACTCCGCTGCAGGCGGCCATGCACAATCCCAGCCCGATCGAAAAGATGGCCAAAAAGCGTTTCATATTTCAAATATAGGTAATTATCAGCACAATACCTTCATTTTTTTAACATAATTGAAGATTTTTGAACAAAGATTTTCACTGTTTTGCTACATTTTGGAAAGAAGTTGTCACGGAAAGAAAAGTAAAGAGGCCGGGTTTTATGAAATTTGCATAGAAAAAAACTCAGACCACTTAAAAACAATGAAAACGGGTAAACTTTTGACGACGGCTCTGGCAGCCTCCTTCCTGGTGGCGGCCTGCAGCTGCCCCGCGCAACGCACCGAGACGGACGGAGCTGCGCCTCTGGAGACTTCTGCCAAAGCCGCCACGGTGCAGACATCTTCCGGCCCTGTGGCCGGCTACATCGACGGCGGCGTATTCACTTTCAAGGGCATCCCCTACGCCAAGGCGGAGCGCTTCATGCCTGCCGCCGATCCCGATCCCTGGACTGAGGTCCGGCCCTGCCGCGCCTTCGGTCCCACCTGCCCTCAGGACAAGAGGGCGGGTTGGTACGATGACAACCAGGCCTTCGCCATGCACTGGGACGACGGCTTCCCCGACGAGGACTGCCTGAGGGTCAACATCTGGACCGGCGGCCTGAAGAACGGCGTAAAACGTCCGGTGATGGTCTGGCTCCATGGCGGCGGATTCCGTGCCGGCAGCGGCCAGGAGCTCATCTCCTACGACGGGACCAACCTTGCCCGCGACCATGGAGTAGTGGTTGTCACGCTCAACCACCGCCTCAATGTGCTGGGTTTCCTGGACCTCTCGGCCTACGGAGCCAAATATGCACAGAGCGGCAACGTGGGCATGACCGACATAGTCAAGGCCCTTCAATGGGTGCGCGACAACATCGCGGCCTTCGGAGGCGACCCCGGCAACGTTACCATCTTCGGACAGTCGGGCGGGGGAGGAAAGGTCTCGACGCTGATGGCGATGCCTTCAGCCAAAGGTCTATTCACCAAGGCGATAGTCGAGAGCGGCTCCATCACGGAACTCCTTGACCCCAGGATCTCCCGCCGTATAGGCGCGAAGACCGTGGAGGCTCTCGGCATCAAGCCCTCCCGCATCGACGATCTGGCGGAAGTGCCTTATGAGAAGTTGCTGGCAGCCTACAACGGCGCCCTTGCAGCAGTACGCGAGGAATCCAGGCAGGACGGCACCCTCCCTGAGAACTTCCTGACCGCCATACTCTTCGGCCAGACTCCGGTGGTGGACGGGGAAGTGATTCCTTTCCAGCCCTCCACTCCTGAAGCCCTCGCCATCTCGAAGGACATTCCCACGATCATAGGGACCACCTACCATGAATTCACGCGCGACCGTGAGGATCCAATTTTCCAGCCTCTGGCCTTGAAACAGGCCGCCGACCGCACGGCCACCGGCTGTGCGCCCGTATACCTTTATAAGTTTACCTGGGAGTCGCCCGTGCTCGACGGGGCGTTTGGCAGCGCCCACTGCATCGAGATTCCCTTCGTGTTCGACAACGTGGCGTTGCACCGCACTTTCACCGGCGGTGGGGCCGACGCCGTGGAACTCGGCCACCGGGTGAGCCGTGCCTGGACGAACTTCGCCAAGACGGGCGTGCCTTCGGCGGAAGGCCTGCCTGAGTGGGAACCCTATCCGAAGAAAATGAATATAAACATAGATTCAACTATCAACTAACCTAAAATTCTTTATTTATGAGAAAATCCCTCATTAAAAGGCTGACCCTGGCCTGCCTGACCCTCCTGATGGGATGGTCGCTGTCCGCGCAGTCGCAGGTGACGCTCTCCGGAACGGTGGTCGACGATTACGACGAACCGCTCATGGGCGTGGGTGTCATCCAGCAGGGAACCAGCAACGGCGTAGCCACAGACCTCGACGGAAAGTATTCGATCACCGTCCCGGCAGGAGCCGTCGTAGAGTTCTCTTACATCGGCTTCAAGCCGCAGACCGTAGTGGCCTCGCAGACGGCTACGGTCAACATCAAGATGCTTCCCGACACCGAACTTCTCGAAGAGACGGTGGTCGTGGGTTACGGCGTACAGAAGAAATCCGACGTCACCGGCGCAATCTCGCAGGTGAAACAGGAAGACATCATGAACCGTACCATCACCACGCCTGAGTCCGCTCTTCAGGGCAAGACCGCAGGTGTCCAGGTGTTCTCCAGCTCCGCCCGCCCGGGCGCCGCTCCGAGCATCCAGGTGCGTGGTATCTCTTCCAACGGCTCCTCCAACCCCCTGTACGTCGTTGACGGCCGCCGTACTTCCTCCATCGCCGGCATCGACCCCAACGACATCGAGTCAATGGAGGTCCTGAAGGACGGCGCCTCCGCCGCCATCTACGGCGCGGAGGCCGGTAACGGCGTCATAATGATCACCACCCGCAGGGGCGCGGGCGACGGCAAGATCAGCTACTCCTACCAGCTGACCAGCCAGAGCCTCAACCATATGCCCAAGGTGATGAACTCAGAGCAGTACATGCAGTACTTCATCGAGAACGGCCGCTACAGCCTGGAAGATTTCTACGGAAACTGGGATTTCAAGACCAACACCGACTGGCTGGACTATTCCTATGAGAACTCCCTGATGCATCACCACAACCTCTCGTTCTCCGCAGGCAACGAGAAGGGCAATCTCTACGTCTCTGCCACCTACCTCGACAACAACGGTATGTTCGCCGGCGACGCCGACGTCTACAAGCGCATCACCACCATGGTCAACGGTTCATGGAAGTTCAAGCCCTGGCTCGAAGTCCAGACCAACAACCAGGTGGAATACTACCAGGCCCGCAGCGTCTCCGAGGGCAGCGACTACGGTTCCGCAGTCCTGTCGGCCCTGCAGCTCGACCCGCTGACGCCGCCGACCTACAGCCCCGACAATCTTCCCTACTTCATGCAGGAATATCTGGCCAACGGACGCAAGCTGATGCAGGACGAGAACGGCGACTACTACGGCATCTCGTACTTCAACCCTTCCGAGAACGTGAACCCGCGCATCATGCGTGACCGCGGCTACAGCACCTCGCAGGGCTTCAACATCAACGGCTCCACGGCCGTCAACTTCATGCCTGGAAGCACCTCACCATCACTTCCCGCGTGGGCTACCGCTTCTCCGCATACGACACCTACGGCTACTCCCTGCGCTACTATGTGAACCAGAACGCCTACCAGAACTATATCGGCCTCTCCGGCTCTGCCGGCACCGGCATCTACTACCAGTGGGAGAACTTCGCCAACTACAACCAGAACTTCGGCAAGCACTTCGTCAACCTGATGGTCGGTACTTCGTACTCCAACAACCGCAGCTACTCTGTCAGCGGTGACTACCGTGGCAGCGACGAAGACCTTGGCGTGATGCAGGACAACCCGCTCTTCTACTACTTCGCCTACCACTCCGCCAACGCCGTGCCTTCGGTGTCCGGAGCCGAGGCGATGTATTCGCGCAAGCTTTCCTACTTCGCGCGTGCAGGCTGGAACTACATGGGCAAGTACAATATCCAGGCTTCCTTCCGTGCTGACGCAGCCGACCTTTCCATCCTGCCCAGGCCGATGCGCTGGGGATACTTCCCTTCAGTCTCGGGTAGCTGGACCATTTCCGAGGAAGATTTCTTCCGCCCGGTCCGTCAGGCCATCTCTTACCTTAAGCTGCGTGCCAGCTGGGGCCAGAACGGTTCCCTGGCCGGCCTCGGCGGATACCGCTATGCAAACGTGATCGCTTCGACAGGCAGCTACCCCATCAGCTCCACCGTGCCCGTCTACATCGACGGCTACGCACCGAGCTCCTCGGGTAACGACGAGCTTAAGTGGGAGACCTCCGAGCAGTTCGACGTCGGTGTCGACATGCGCTTCCTCCGCGACCGTCTGACCTTCAGTTTCGACTGGTTCCGCAAGATGACCAAGGACCTCATCGTTACCGGCATCACCCCTTCGACCGTGGTCGGTGTGACCGCATCCCCGGTCAACGCAGGCAACGTGCTCAACACCGGTCTCGAGTTCGAGCTCAAGTGGAGGGACCAGATCGGCGACTTCAACTACAGCATCGGCGGCAACGTATCGACCCTGAGGAACGAGGTGACCTACATCCACGAGACCCTCTCCGACGGCATCGACGGCACCGGTGTCCGTAACTACGGCACCATCACCCGTTTCGAGAAAGGCTATCCTGCATGGCACTTCTACGGCTACCACTTCATCGGCATCGACCCGAACACGGGTGACGCGATGTTCGAGGACCTCGACGGCAGCGGCGACGCGACCCAGGCCGACAAGATGGACCTTGGCAGCGGTATCCCGAAGGTCAACTTCGGTGTGACCCTCACCGCGGCCTGGAAAGGCATCGACGCCGTGGTCTTCATGACAGGCGCCGCGGGCAGCAAGATCTACAACTGCCTCACCGTGGTCGACTATCCTTCCAACCGACTGAGTTTCCTCACGGAAGACCGCTGGACTCCGACCCATACCAACGGTACGATGCCCGCGGCCAACGCCTCGAACTGGCAGCAGTTCCTGACCTCCGACGGTGTGGTGTTCGACGGCACCTATGCCAAGATCAAGCAGATCCAGCTCGGTTACACCCTTCCCCAGAAGTTTACGAGGAAGTTCTTCGTGGACAACCTCCGCATCTACGGTTCCCTCGACGACTGGTTCACCTTCTCCAAGTATCCGGGCTTCGATCCTGAGATCACCGGCGTAGGCAACAGCCTCGGCGTTGACAAGGGTACCTACCCGACTGCCAAGAAGATCGTATTCGGTGTCAACATCACTTTCTAAAACGGACGCCCTATGAAAACAAGAAATATCTTTCTGACTGCAATCGCAGCGATCTGCACCCTGTTCCTGGTTTCCTGCTCCAACCTGCTCGACATCCCGCAGCACGGCGTGCTGGACTACAACACCTACTACCAGACCGACGAGCAGATCACTTCCGCCGACGTGGCCATGTATCTTGAAGTCCGCGGCTGGGAATACAACGTAAAGCTCTGCAAGGCCATGCTCACCGACGACTTCTGGGCCGGCGGTTCGATGAGGGGTGACAACAACAATCTCGAACACCTGAACGAGTTCACCTTCGATGCTGAAGAGGACTATGTCCAGGCCATGTTCACCACCTATTATACCCTTATCTACAAGGCCAACGTCATACTCGGCCATGTGGACGAGGAAAAGGGCGCGATCGCCCGCCAGGCCCGCGCCGAGGCGAAGGTGTTCCGCGCATTCGCCTATTTCGACCTTAAGACCATGTGGGGCAATCCTCCGCTCGTGGACCACGAGCTGGCTCCTTCGGAGTACAACGTGCCCAACGGCACCGATGAGGAACTCTGGGGTATCATGGAACAGGACCTCACCGAAGCCATCGCTTCCGGAGCCCTGGCCGAGAAGACCAGCCTCAATGACACCGAGACCTGGCGCGTGACCAAGCAGTTCGCCCAGGCCCTCCTCGGCAAGGTTTACCTGTGGCAGGGCAAGAACAGCGAGGCTGCAGCCCAGTTCGACGCTGTCGTGAGTTCCGGCAAGTACGCCCTGATGGACGACTACAGCCTGATCCACCGCGCTTCCAACAAGCACAACTGCGAGACCCTCTTCGAGAGCAACCGCATCCACGACGACAACAACTCGTTCCAGAACTTCTCCATGTACGCCTTGATGACCAACTGGCGCATGGACAAGATGAACTGGCCCACCGACACCCCGATCATGAATACCGGCTGGGGTTTCCGTGTCCCTACCAAGAGCCTCTACGACGACTTCGTGAAGGATGAGGGCGTGGACGGCTACCGTCTGAACGCATCCCTCAAGACCCTCGACCAGATCAACAGCGAACTGGGCATCACGCTCAAGAGCCCTGTCATCGGCGAAGGCTACTTCATGTGGAAACTCCGCATCCTGGCCGAGGAGCGCGGCATGGGCAACGACTTTGTCTATATGGCCAACACCATCTGGATGCGTTACGCAGAGGTTCTCCTTTGCGGCGCAGAGGCCCATCTCGCTTCCGGCAACGCCGGCAAGGCGGCGGAATATGTCAACATGATCCGCTCCCGCGCCCACCTGCCCGCCCTCAACGGCGTCACGCTCGATGACATCAAGCTCGAGAAACGTCTCGAACTTTTCGGCGAAGGCACACGCATGCAGGACCTGCTCCGCTGGGGCGAAGGTTCCAAGATGGCCAAAAACGGTGACACGTATCCTGAACTGCAGGTCAACGGACAAATCAAGTATGTCCCCTGCGGCAACCCTGCCTATGGATTCAAGCCTGGCAAGCACGAGCATCTGCCGTACCCTGCCACGGAGATCCGTCTGAACTCCGCCATTGAGCAGAATCCGGGTTATTAATAGTCTAAAACTGTAAAAGATTATGAAAAAAGCTATATTTCTGATCGGTTGCATGCTGCTGATGCTGGCTTCCTGCCAGACTTCAGTGCTCGACCCTCTGGAAGGCATTTTCCCGGCTCCGACCGATGTGAAATGCACCAGCGGCACCTGCGAGGCATACAAACTTGACGGTGTGCGCTACTTCGCACTGTCGGTGAGCGACGGTTCCAGGACCCTGCAGGCTCTGCTTATCGGCGACTCCTACTACCTTACAGCCAATGCCTATACCGGGGCCGACCCCGGAACGGCGAAGAAAGGCAACTATGTCCTGGGCCTCACCAACGTCAACAATACGGCGGTGGAGAGCGGTACGATCACTGTCTATCAAAATGGTGAAAACTACAGGGTAAGTGCCGTCCTCTTCCTTGTCGACGGCTCGCCCTACAGGTTTGTCTATGAAGGCCAGTTCTACTTCGAACCGGATCCGGAACCGGTAGTGCTGACCCAGGTCCTGTACGCCGCGTTCAATGCCAACAATACCGTGACCTTCAAGCTCGGTACCGACGACATGAGACTCGACATGATGGGTAGTCCTGAAGGCGACGGTTTCGCCCTGACGGCGGATGTCTACAGCGCTGACGGTTTCCTGGCCGAAGGTGTCTATACGCCTGCCGTCGATCATGACAACGTGGGTCCTTTCCAGTACGCACCCGGTTATGAGTACGACCTGAGCGAATGGGGCATGGGCATCATGCACTGGGGTACCTGCTGGTGGGAATGGCCCACTGTCACGCACATCGACAAGGAACCCATCACCGTCACCAAGAAAGGCTCGAAGTTCACCATCACCTGGGGCAGCGAGGAAACCTATCCGAACTGGGCCACCTTCACCGGT
>CAJONI010000044.1 GCA_905235995.1 uncultured Bacteroidales bacterium | reverse complement strand
CTGACGGAGAACTGACGCCGCAATTCATCTCCTGCGACGAGGATTATCGTGTGGTATTCAACCTGATCGGTGTCAGTGCCACCCATGCCGACGTGTCTGTCCTGTCCTTTTCCATCGAAGATACCCATCTGCATGCCCTGCTCTTTGGATCCAGAGAAGGCTGCTTCCGCTTCAAGTCCGCTTTTGAAGACAGCTGGCTGCATCATGTCGGCCGTGTCCGGGGAACCCGGCATGGCGCACAGATTGACCTTGATATCATCCCCGTTGACAACCATGAGTATCTGATGAGTGTCGGAACCTATACAATCATTCAACCGACAAAAGATGGAAAGCAGATTATGCCCTACGACTATCGCTGGGGTACCGGGTCGATGTATTTCAGAGCTGCCGGTCACCAGTCGATCTGGCGCCTAGATGCGAGCGGAAACCGGATCTCGACCGTCAGAGCAGGAGACTTGAGTCGTCATCAACTCAGGGAATTCTTGTGTTCCCGTCGATGTATTCCAGCACATTGGCGCCTTTGCAACGGACTCCTTCTCCCGGATAACTATGTCGACGTAGCTCATTTTGAGCGAATCTATCGGACGGCCAACTGTTATCGCGTGTTCTTGGCAAGCAATCGAAACCGTGACCAGCAGATTCTGCAGAGAATTGCCGAGTTCAGGGGTGTCTTCTTGGATGATGGAGAATCACGCGCCATCTGCGCTGAGACGATTCAAGCACTATTCGGCATCAAGGACATACGGCGTCTCGATGGGCAACAACGACTTCAGGTCGCACAGCTGCTTCGCAGGAAATACAAACTATCAATCCGTCAAATCGCATCTCTCGTCCGGCTCAAATATACCGAAGTTTGCAAATACGTCTAGCCTTTGCCAAAGTGTGCCCGCTTCACCAAACCTGAATGCGCTTCAACGACAATAGTTTGAGCACGCCCCCTTTGCAAAGGCAGGTGTACCCAAAATATCACCTTTCATGGCCCTCTTCTGTTCAATCTCCGGGCACACTTTGGGAGGTTTGAAGAAGTGGGAAGAAGGGTGAGAGCGCAATGCGGGCTTATAGTTATTGACAGGCATTTATAATTGGTGTTCTGCCTATTAATTCGTATTTTTGTCAGAAAAATTGGATTTTTACTTTACAGAGTAATAATATGCAGAACAAGTTGCAAGAACTGACTGACCGGCTGTACAACGAAGGTTTGTCGAAAGGGAGGCAGGAAGCCGAAGAACTGCTGGCCAAGGCGAAAGCTGAAGCGGCCGAAATAGTCGCGGACGCCAGGTCCGAGGCCCAGGCCATCCGCGCCAAGGCAGACAAGGACGCCGCCGAAATACGTACCATGGTGGAGGGCGACCTGAAGATGGCTTCTTCCCAGGCCCTGGCCGCCGTCAGGCAGCAAGTGGAGCAGATGGTCGTCACCAAAGCCGTGGCTGGCCCCGTCGCTTCCGCCATGTCCGACGGAAAATTCGTAAAGGAGCTCATCGCCACGGTCGTCCGTTCGTTCAACGCAGCCAATCCCGACGGAGTCGACCTGGAACTCATCCTTCCCGAGACATCCCGCGAGGATCTTGACAAGGCCTTCACAGCCGAAGTGTCGAAAAACCTCTCCGAGGGCTCGGAAGTCAGGCATGTCAAGGGCATGCCCGGCGGTTTCCGCATCGGCCCCAGGGACGGCGGCTACCAGCTCAGCTTCACGGACGAGGATTTCACCTCACTCATCGTAGAATATCTCCGTCCCGCTACCAAGAAACTCCTCTTCGGGGAATGACCAACTACCCCTTTATAATAGCCAGCTTCCCCGATTTGCGGCTCACCTTCCTGCGGCATCCCCTGGAGGCCGACAAGGCCGTCGCCGAACTCAGGGGACAGCTTTCCGGGAAGGACAATCATCTGGTCGACCTCCTCGAAAGAGAGCTGGCTGGCGAAGGCCTGGACGAGGAGTTCTACCAGGAAGTAGGCCGCTCGCGCTGCCGTTTCCTCAAGGAATGGACGGCTTTCGACCGCAAGTTCCGCCTCGCCAAGCTCTCCTGGCTGGAAGGCAAAGGTTACGAGGAAGATTTCGACGAATACGACAAGGCCCGGCGCATATTCACCATCGACAACCTTTTGGAGCGCGAGAAGGCGCTGGACAGGCTCTCGTGGGACAAGGCGGAGGAAATCGCCGCCTTCGACGTCCTGACGATCGACACCATCCTGTCCCTGCTGGTGCATCTCCACATAGCCTCACGTTGGAACCGTCTCGACCCAAAGACCGGAGCGGAACTCTTCCGCAAGCTGGTCGACGAGGTGAAAAGCACTTTCCAGGGCTTCAATTCCGAACAAAAACAAGAGTAACATAGCATGAAAACAACAGGTACAGTTACCGGCATCATCTCCAACCTGGTAACGGTCCGTTTCGAAGGGAACGTGGCCCAGAACGAGATCTGCTACATCGACCTGAGCGGCACGCGCGTGATGGCGGAGGTCATCAAGGTGTCGGGCAAGGATGCCTACGTACAGGTGTACGAGAGCACCCGGGGCCTGCGCCAGGGCGACAAGGTGGAGTTCGAAGGCCATATGCTCGAGGCCACCCTCGGTCCGGGCCTGCTCTCCAGCAGTTTCGACGGCCTGCAGAACAACCTGGCCACGATGGAGGACGTCTTCCTCAAGCGCGGGGAATACACCACACCCCTGGACCACGACAAGCCCTGGCACTTCACTCCCATCGCCAGGCCCGGCGACACGGTGTACGCCGCCGACTGGCTCGGAGAGGTCAAGGAAGGCTGGCTGCCTCACAAGATCATGGTGCCGTTCTCCTTCAGCGACAGCTACACCGTAAAGTCCGTGGCGCCTGAAGGCGACTATAAGATCGACGAGGTGATGGCCGTCCTGACCGACTCCCAGGGAGAAGAGCACAAGGTCACGATGGTTCAGAAATGGCCCGTGAAGATAGCGGTGGGCGGCTATGTCGAGAAACCCCGCCCCTACCGTATCATGGAGACGGGCGTCCGTTGCATAGACACTCTCAACCCCATAGCGGAAGGCGGTACCGGCTTCATCCCCGGCCCGTTCGGCTGCGGCAAGACAGTGCTGCAGCACGCGATCGCCAAGCAGGGCGACGCCGAGGTGATAGTGATGGCAGCCTGCGGCGAGCGCGCCAACGAAGTGGTGGAAATCTTCGCCGAGTTCCCCGAGCTCATCGACCCGCACACGGGCCGGCACCTCATGGAACGCACCACCATCATCTGCAACACCTCCAACATGCCTGTAGCCGCGCGTGAAGCATCGGTCTACACTGCAATGACCATATGCGAATACTACCGCGCCATGGGCCTGAAGGCCCTCCTGCTGGCCGACTCCACCTCCCGCTGGGCGCAGGCCCTCCGCGAGATGAGCAACCGCATGGAGGAACTTCCCGGCGCAGACGCGTTCCCCGTCGACCTCTCGTCCATAATCTCGAACTTCTATGCCCGCGCTGGCATAGTGAAGCTCCGCAACGGGCAGACCGGCGCCGTGACCTTCATCGGCACCGTATCCCCTGCAGGCGGCAACCTCAAGGAACCTGTGACAGAATCGACCAAGAAGGCCGCCCGCTGCTTCTACTCCCTCGAGCAGAACCGCGCCGACCAGAAGCGCTACCCCGCAGTCAACCCCATCGACTCCTATTCCAAATACCTGGAATATCCCGAAGTGACCGAATATCTGAGCGAGCGCGTGGGAAAGGACTGGGTCGGGAAGGTGCTGCGCGCCAAGAACCTCATCCGCCGCGGCAAGGAGATCGCCGAGCAGATCAACATCCTGGGCGACGACGGAGTTCCCATCAGCTACCACGAACAGTTCTGGAAGAGCGAGCTCATCGACTTCGTGATCCTGCAGCAGGACGCCTTCGACGCGATAGACGCCCTGTGCCCTATGGACAGGCAGGAATACATGCTCTCGCTGGTCCTCGACATCTGCGACGTGAAGTTCACCTTCGACGACTACGAGCACTGCGCTGCCCGCTACAAGGAAATCATCAACGTCCTGCGCCAGATGAACTACTCCGAATTCAAGGGAGAGGCCTTCAACCAGTATCTCGAACAGCTTAACAACCTTTTGCCAAATGAGCAGTAAAGCATTCCAGAGAACCTACACCCGGCTGACAGCCATCACCAAGGCTACAGTAGCCCTCCACGCCGATGGCGTGAGCAACGACGAACTGGCCACCGTGGCCGGCCGGCTGGCACAGGTTGTGAAGATCAAGGGCGACCTGGTCACGCTCCAGGTATTCGCCGGCACCGAAGGCATCCCCACCGACGCGGAGGTCCGCTTTTTCGGTGAGCCCCCGACCCTCCATGTGAGCGAAGAACTCTCAGGCCGTTTCTTCAACGCCTACGGCAATCCCATCGATGGAGGCCCGAGGGTGGAAGGTGAAAAGCGCGCCATCGGCGGTCCTTCCGTGAACCCATACAAGCGCAGGCAACCCTCCGAACTCATACCTACCGGCATCGCCGGCATCGACTTGAACAACACCCTGGTCACCGGACAGAAGATCCCGTTCTTCGCCGACCCCGACCAGCCCTACAACCAGGTCATGGCCCAGGTGGCACTCCGCGCCGACGTCGACAAGATCATTCTGGGCGGCATGGGACTGACTAACGACGACTACCTCTACTTCCGCCACGAATTCGAGAACGCCGGAGCCCTGGACAAGATCATCAGTTTCGTCAACACCACCGACCAGCCGCCGGTGGAACGACTGCTGATTCCCGACATGGCCCTTACCGCCGCAGAATACTTCGCAGTCGACAAGAACGAGAAGGTGCTCGTGCTGCTGACCGACATGACCCTCTACGCCGACGCGTTGAGCATCGTGTCCAACCGCATGGACCAGATACCTTCTAAGGACTCGATGCCCGGCTCGCTCTATTCCGACCTGGCGAAGATCTATGAGAAGGCAGTGCAGCTGCCTTCCGGCGGTTCCATCACAATCATCGCTGTCACGACGCTCAACGACGGCGACATAACGCACGCCATCCCGGACAATACCGGCTATATCACTGAAGGCCAGCTCTATCTCCGCGCCGATACCGACACGGGCAAGGTGATCATCGACCCGTTCCGCTCCCTTTCCCGACTGAAGCAGCTGGTGCAGGGCAAGAAGACACGCGAGGACCATTCCCAGGTGATGAACGCGTCGGTGCGCCTCTACTCCGACGCCCAGAACGCCAAGACCAAGCTCGAGAACGGTTTCGACCTGTCGGACTACGACAACCGCTGCCTCGACTACGCCAAGGACTACGCCGTCGAGATCCTCTCGATCGACGTCAACATAGGCATCACCGAGATGCTTGACACCTGCTGGAAGCTCTTTGCACGCCATTTCAGCAAGACCGAGACCGGCATCAAGCAGGCAATGACCGACAAATACTGGCCTGAAGACTGATGGCGGTCAAGTTCCAATACAACAAGACTTCCCTGACCAACCTCGGCAAGCAGCTGAAGGTCCGCCAGAAAGCGCTCCCTACACTGAAGAACAAGGAGTCGGCACTGCGCGTCAGCGTGCTGGTGGCCAAGGCGGAGGCCGAGAGGCTGCAGTTCGAGCTGAAGAGAGCCCTCGACGAATATGGCTACATGGCCAGCCTCTGGAACGAGTTCGACCCCGGGCTGATCACGGTGAAGGATGTCGTGCTCGACACCATCAAGGTGGCCGGAGTACGTACCCCCGAGCTCAAGGAAGTCATCTACGACGTAAAGGAATTCGACGCCTTCGCCAAGCCCATGTGGTACGGCGAGGGAGTGGCCATACTCAAGAAGCTCGCCCAACTCGGCATCGAGAGCGAGGTCTACGCCGAAAAGAGCCGCATACTCGAATTCCAGCGCAAGAAGACCACCCAGAAGGTTAATCTCTACGAAAAGGTGCAGATCCCGGGCTACCAGGAGGCCATACGCAAGATCAAACGCTTCATGGAAGACGAGGAGAACCTCGCCAAGGCATCCCAGAAAATAGTCAAGAACCGCCACCAGGCGGAAGAGGAGGAAGAGGCATGATCACCAGGATGACCAAATACACGTTCCTGCTCCTCACGAGCTCCACGGATGACTTTCTCCGGAAGATCCAGGAGCTGGGCGTGCTCGACATCACCCGCTCGCGCAAGAGCGTCGACGCGGCCTCTGCGGAACTCTTCCGGGAATGCGAAGACCTCCGCAAGGAGATTGACACCGTGGAGCGCTGCGACTTCAATCGCGACGAACAACACACCGCCCTGCGCAAGAAGCTAGAATCATCCACCGTAGCCCTCGAAGAAAAGAAACACTGGGGCGACATGGACGAAGGGCAGCGCAAGGCCCTGGAAGACGCTGGAGTGCGCATCCACTACCACCAGGTCCCGGTAAAGCGCTTCAACCCCGCCTGGCAGGAGCAGTATCCCCTGGAAATCATCGAAAACGACGGCAAGACCGTGCGCTTCGTCGTGGCAGGCTATGCGCGTCCCGGCGTCAACAGCTTCCCCGTGCCGAAGACCCTTGTCGCCTTCGAGTCCATAGCCGATATCGAGGCTTCCATAGCACATATCCGGCAGGAACTGTCAGACCGCGAAGCTGAAATGGAAGCCCGCAAGGAAGAGCTTCCCGCATTGCGGCAGGCCTACTCCGAGAAGGCAGGCGAACTGCAGCGCTATCTGGCCCGCGAAGGTGCGACAATGGCCGCTGAAGACTACATCACAGTCCTGACAGGCTTCGCCCCCACCGAATGCGACGCCGAACTTCAGGCCGAACTCGACCGCCAGGGCATCTACTACATAGCCGAGCCTGCCACCGCGGCGGACAACCCGTCCATCCAGCTAAAGAACAACTGGTTCGCCCGCAACTTCGAGACCCTCACCGGCATGTATGGCATGCCCGTCTACGACGAGTTCGACCCGACCCCGGTACTGGCGCCTTTCTTCCTGCTGTTCTGGTCGCTCTGCATGGGCGACGCGGGCTACGGCCTGGTGCTCATCGAGCTCGGCCTGCTGCTGCGCTACAAGGAGGATTTCGACCTGCTCGGGCTGAAGAAGCACTGGCGGCTGGTCACCACGCTGGGCATCGGAACCTTCTTCATCGGCATCCTGCTGGGCACTTTCTTCGGCACCAACCTTCAGGAGATGTCCTGGATTCCGGAAGGACTGCGCAAACTGATGCTGGTGGGCAAAGTTGAAATCGGCGGCTCTTCCTACGACCTCGCCATGGTGGCTGCCATCGCCGTCGGCGTCTTCCACATCTGCCTGGCCATGGTCATCAAGGCGATAGGCATCACGAAACGCGCCGGCTTCAAGGAAGCCATCTCCACCTGGGGATGGGTCATCCTCATCGTCGGCGGCCTGATCGTCGCCGGGCTGGCATTGACCCGGGTACTCGACGCGTCAGCCACGAAGATCGCGGTCATCGCCATCGGCATCCTGTCGGTGCTGAGCATCTTCATCTTCAACAAGCCGGGTCGCAACCCGCTGCTGAACATCGGCGCAGGGCTGTGGGACACGTACCAGATGGCGACTGGCCTGCTGGGCGACGTGCTGAGCTACATCCGTCTCTACGCGCTGGGTCTGGCAGGCGGCATGCTGGGCGCGGCCTTCAACAACCTGGGCATGATGGTGCTGGGCGACAATCCCACCTGGCAGTGGCCCTTCTTCCTGCTGATCGTCATAATCGGCCACGGACTCAACTTTGCCATGAGCTGCCTGGGCGCCTTCGTCCACCCGCTGCGTCTGACCTTCGTGGAATATTTCAAGAACAGTGGCTACGAAGGGAAAGGCCAGGAATACAATCCATTAAGCAATCAAATAGAAAACAAATAAAAACCAAAAACCTTACACTATGTTATCAGTCATTCTCGGTTACGTCGGTCTGGGACTCATGCTCTGCCTGGCCGGCATCGGATCCAGCATCGGTACCACGATCGCCGGCAACGCGGCGGAAGGTGCCCTGAAAAAGAACCCGGAGAAATCTTCGAGCTATATGATCCTTTCGGCCATGCCCGCCACGCAGGGTCTGTACGGTTTCGTCGCCTTCCTGCTCTGGCCCAAAGACATTGCAGCAATGACGGAGAGCGGTTTCATGTACTTCGCTGTCGGTCTTGCCGCCGGTGTGGTGTTCCTTTTCTCGTCCATACGCCAGGGCCAGGTCTGCGCCAACGGTATCATCGGCATCAGCCAGGGCCACGATGTCCAGACCAACACGATGATCTACGCCGCACTGCCTGAGTTCTACGCGATCCTCGCCCTCGTGGCATCTCTGATTATCTAAATCCACCCGCGACAGACCTTTTCCATGCGACGTTTCTTCCTGACCCTTCTGCTGGCGCTGACGGTGACGGCAGGATATGCTTGTACGAACCTTATCGTCACCAAAGGAGCCTCGACCGACGGCTCCGTGATGGTGACCTATGCGGCCGACTCCTATACGCGTTACGGCACGCTGGTCCACTACCCCGCCGCCAAGCACAGGGCCGGCGAGATGCGCACGATCCTGCAATGGGGGCAGGATCACTACCTGGGACAGATTCCCGAGGCGCCGTACACCTACAACGTAATCGGCAACATGAACGAGCACCAGCTCGTCATCGGAGAGACTACCTGGGGCGGACGGCCTGAACTGCGTGACCCCCAGGGCATCGTAGATTATGGTTCGCTGGAATACATCTGCCTGCAGCGCTGCACCAAGGCGCGCGAGGCCATCGAGCTCTTCGTGGCATTGGCCAATGAATACGGCTACGCCTCTTCCGGCGAGTCGCTTTCGTTCGCCGACACCGAGGAGGCCTGGATTCTGGAGGTGATAGGCAAGAAGCCCGACGTGGTCGACGGCGTGAACCGCAACAAGGGCATAGTGTGGGTGGCCGTGCGCATCCCTGACGGCTACATCTCCGCGCATGCCAACTGTGCGCGTATTACGACCTTTCCAAAGGACGATCCCGCCAATTGCATATTCGCACCCGACGTGATCTCTCACGCCCGTGAAATCGGCATTTATGAGGGTTCTGACGAGGATTTCAGCTTCGCTGACACCTATTGCCCGCTTTCCTTCTCGCTGATGCGCAGCTGCGAGGGCCGTGTATGGAGTTTCTTCAACCGCTGGGGCGACGTCGACATGTCGCAATATCTCGACTTCGTGATGGCTGACAATCCGTCGAACCGCATGCCTCTCTACGTGAAGCCCAGGGCGAAGCTGGCGGTGACCGACCTTGCGGAGATGATGCGCGACCACTACGAGGGCACTCCCTTCGACATGACGAAGGATGTTGGCGCCGGGGGCAACGAGACTCCCTACCGCTGGAAAGACAACGACTGGACGGTCGACGGTGTGCGCTACTCGAACGCCAGGCCCATCTGCACCCAGCAGACTGGATTCTGGTTCGTGGCGCAGTGCCGGGGCTGGCTTCCCGACGAGATAGGCGGGCTGTTCTGGTTTGCGGTGGACGATGCGGGCACTTCTGCCCTGACTCCGGTATATTCTGCCTCAAGGGCTGTTTCGTGGCACTATGCGCTCGGGAACGGTTCCATGGTGGAGTACTCGCCGACTTCGATGTTCTGGCTCAACAACCGCATCGCGCAGCTGGCCTACCTGCGTTACAATCCTATAGGAATCGAAGTGCAGTCAAAGATACGCATGCACGAGAACGAGATGCTGGTCAGAGTTGCTGACTGCGATGTGCGGGCACTGGCCACGAAGTCATTGAAAAAGCGGCTGAAGCTTCTGACTGACTTCTCGGTCGCTGAGGCTGACGCGCTGTTCGAGAAATGGAACCGTCTCGACAAATATCTACTTGTCAAATATATGGACGGAACGGTGAAACAGCAGAACGAAGACGGCAGTTTCAAGACCAACGGCAGCGTCGACTACATCCCGGTCTCTCCTGCCTGGCCCGGCTACACCGAAAAATTCAAACGCGCCATCGTCCACGACAACGGCGACATCCTTAAAGTAAGATAATCCCAATCTGCGGGCTTCGCGCGAAAACGCTCTGAAACCAAGCCGCTTCAGCGGCTCGGACCGAAGG